>CAYNGG010000217.1:0-6954 GCA_964396575.1 uncultured Desulfobacteraceae bacterium
TACCTGAGCGGCGGGACGCCGCTTCCACTTACCTACGTCAGGGATGCCAGCTCCTCGGTCATTTGCTTCATCTTTTCGACTTGAGCGCTCATGTCCCCGGAGGCGGTCGCCGACCGGCTGCTCTGAGCCGCCATCCGATCGATCACGGACTCCATGCTGGAAACCGCCCGATTGATTTGCTCGATGCCTTGGGCCTGCTCATTGGATGCGCCGGCGATTTCCGACAGGAGTTGGCCGATCTCGGTCGTGCTGTTGACGATCTCGGCAAACCCCTTGCTGGTCATCGAGACATGGGAGGAGCCCTCGTGGATGAAGCCGACCGTTTCGTTGATGAGCCCGCCGGTATTCTTTGCCGCCTCGGTGGCCCGCATGGCCAGATTCCGCACCTCCCCGGCCACAATGGCGAACCCGGCACCGGCTTCTCCGGCCCGGGCCGCCTCAACGGCGGCGTTCAGAGCCAGGAGATTGGTCTGAAAGGCGATCTCGTCGATGGTCTGGACAATTTTCGATATCTTCTCGCTGGCCTCGGAAATCCGGGACATGGAGCCCGTCAGCTCGTTCATGGTCCGGTCGGCATTTTCAATCACAACGCCGGCGTCCTGCATCAGCCTGTTGGCGCGATCGGCGTTGTCCGCATTCCGCTTGGCCGTGGTGGATATCTCGTCCAGGATCGAGGATGTCTGCTCGACAGCCGCCGCCTGGTTGGTGCTGCCGTCGGTCAGCTCGCGGCTGGTCTCGAGGACCCGGGCCGAGGCATCGGCTATTTCCACGGATCCCTTATCCAGGTTGGCAATCATCCGGTTCAGCAAGCCGGTGATGGACCGAATGATCAGATAGCTCAAAAGGCACAGCAGCAGGATGCCGACAACAATGGTCAGGGAGCTGATCATCAATTCCTTCTGGTTGATGCTTTTGATCCTCCGGTTGGCCTCAGCCTGGATGGCCTGAATGGTCTCCTTGATCGCGTCGTTGTTCTCGTTCAGCTTCCGGGTCAGGCCCTGAAGGGTTTTCCACTCCTCGAAGATCTGATCCTGGATCTTCGGGATGATCTCGTGTTTCTGAACGATCCGATCCCAATAATCGGTGTATTCCGGCTCGTCCACCGACAGAACAACCCCCTGGGTATTGTTCAGGCTGATTCTCATCTTTTTCCGGAGCTCCCGTTGCTCCCGCTCGTATTTCTCAGCATCTTCAAAGGCGATCAGCTCGTTCATGTTGAGCATGGCCGAATCATTGAAGCTGAGGATCTCCTTGAGCCCGCTCCGGAGCGCCATCTTCTTTTCCGGCAAGTCCATGCCCATAACTATCGTGAGCTGGGTCTCTTCATCAATGATGGCATTGATGGCCTGCTTGATGTAACTGGCGCTTTCATTAAAATGGGCCTGGAGATCCGTCCGGTTGTCCCTCAATGAAAGCGCCGTGTCGGCGGCTTCCTGAAAAAGCCGCCGGTGGCTTTGGAAATTTACCCCGAGCTCCTTGATCAGGCGCCCCATCTCGCCGGCCTCGTCCGCGGATCGGGCTTTCCGGAGAACCTCCTCGACCTCCTGGGCCTGCTTGGAAAGCTCGTCGAGAATCTCGCCCTTCGGGTTGCTCAGGTATTGAGTTTCGAGCAGCCGCTGACCGGTCAGATACCAGGCGATGTCATTGGCGTGATTGCTCAAAACAAAGGCCCGCTCGACTTGAGTGCTGACAAAAAGGTCCATCCCCTTGACGCCCAGCAAAACGATAATGCCCAGGACCGGAAGAACGGCGATTCTGGCTGCCAGGCCATACCCGCGACCTGATGTTCTGTTTTTCATTTACCCTCCATTTGTAGGGGCGACCGGCCGGTCGCCCCTACCGGACTATTTCAAGGCCGCCTCGACATCTTCCCTGGTCAGGTCGTAAACCCCGGCTCCCACGAACAGCTCATGATTTGGAACCTTCATAATGTAACTGACCTTAACCGAGACTTCCCTGCTGCCGGGCTTGGGCCACCAGTACTGAGACCAGCCCCGCCCTTCCTCTTTGGCGATCCGGACAAAATCACATGCCAGACATTTTCCTTCCTTGTCCTTGATATTCATCATATTCTTGCCCACCAGCCGGGGCCGGAGGTGCTGGACGATGGTCCCGTCCATGTCATAGGTAAAGACGTAAAGCTCACCGTCCACAAACTCACCCTCCGGATCACTTAAAACGGGAAAAGCCGCCTCCGGCCCCTTTTCCTGGATCAATTGGACCGATTTTTCCACGAGACTGACTACTTTCTGCGGGGTGATTTCCGGATCCGCCGCCGAGACCGGGTTGGCCATCAATAGCAGCAGAGCTCCGAAGACGATCGACAGTTGAATCTGAGATTTCATTGGCTGCGCTCCTTGGGTTGGGGGTTGGGGTGATTTGAAGCCCCCTCGAAAATCGGGGGGCGATATGCCGATGAATCTGCCCTAAGTGGAATCGATAAAACCGGTTAATCCTTAGCCTGCATGGAAACCAGAAAACATGGGATCAAGGCCAAAGTCCTAAATCCCGATGGCTCGGACGACCACCTTCACCCGGTCGATCACTTCCTCTCCGGATATCCGGCGCAATGCCGCCGGTGTAGCGCCGGACAGAAAAACCAGGACGGCCACCGAGCGGAGACCAACGCCGGCCGCATAGGCCGCGGATCGGGTTTTGGCCTTTTGGATCTGGCGGAGGTCAAGAAAGCTTTTAATCTCGATGATACCATGTTTGTCGCCACATCGGATATGGATGTCCACCTGCCCGTTTCCTGTCGGGAATTCAGGCGACACTGAGCAGTGCGACCCGATGGCATTCAGGAGCCAGGCATAAAAATGAAAATGGCCGGATGCTTCCCGGATTCGCATGTCGGATCTCGTCGGCTGGTCTTTCCAGATATCATACCCGGCCGCATGGAGCCGATTGAGGTAGTCTTCATACCGTGAGATAAGCGCCGGGAGGTCCAGCTCCGGCCCGTCAAGGACGTCGCTGAGATCATCCAGCGGATCCAGCGGACGAATGGGCATGGCCTTTTGCATATCTATTCCCAGGGAGCTGTAAAGGCAGCTCTGGACAAATGGAGAGGCGAAACGACAGTATTCCCGAGGGGGCTCGCCAGGGGCCGCAACGGTGTCAGGGGCAATGATTCCGTTCAGGTACAGGTGATTGCAGATCGGGTCATGAAAGGCGAACGGGACGTCCGGCTGAGAGAGCATCGCCATGAGAAAATCCTGGTATTCCGGGGCGCGGGCCTTGGCAATGAGATTGAGCACCGTATTGTTTGCCTCGACATAGACGGCTTTGTGCCGAACGATTCGCCAGGTCTCCCGGGTAATGATCCGATTCGGTCCCGGATTGTATTTTTCCGTGAGGAGCTCCCCGAGCCAGTTGACCAGTCCGGGCTGGCCGTTGGTCTCCCGGAAGACCTCCAAGATGACCTCGGCCTCGATGGGCTGGCCCCGGTCGGCTTCATATTGGGCGAACAAAGCTCGGGTCTCATCCAGGGTAAAGCTCGGGACATGCATGGCCCGCTGAATGTTAAACGGCGATCCCCGATGGCTCCCCACCCCCAGGACCGCCCGCACTCCGATGAGGGCCAAACCGTGGAGCTGATAGCTCTCCCTGTCCAGATACATCTCGCGAAACAAGGCCACCAGTTGATCGATCACCGAGAGCGGCAGGTTATCGAATTCATCGATGAAGAGGATGACCGGCTGCTGGAACAGCCCCACCGAACGGTGGAACCAGTCGGCCCATTCGGACCAGTTGGCGGGCTCAGGCGGATCCGGTATGCCAAATCCATTCCGGAGCAGCCGCGGAGCATACTTCAAAAATTCGGATGCCGGGGCGTCATCCGGCATGACCACCCCCTGCATCGACAGGGCGCCGACCTGAAACTGACCGCCGAAACCGGCGTGAATGGCGTTTATGGTCTGGTGCATCAGCCAGGTCTTTCCGGCCTGACGGGGAGCCCATAAGGTGAAGTAGTGGCCGCCCGTCCCCGGGTCTCCAATGAGCCGCCGGGTGCATTGATCCACCAGCTCCCGCCGCTCAACACAGAAATGAACATCAGCGTTGACGGGGCCATAGGAATGAAAGTGTCTCATGATCCGCGCTTTCCTCGGAGTCGTTGATCGGTCCGAGCCATAACCGCTCCTTGATCGGAGGTTTCCCCCATCATGGCGGATATCCCGTAATCTCCCGGAGCCGTTCGTAAAGCGGCTTTAACCGCCGGTAGAGCTTCCGGTAAACGCCCCGGTAGATCTCGTCGTAGAGTCGATGCCGGTCCGGGTCCGGATCAACGGTCTCCCCGGTCTGGGTCATCTCCCGGGCGGCGGTCGCCACGTCCGGATATGTCCCCAGCCCGGATGCCGCGTCTATCGCCGCTCCCAGAGCGGCGGCCTCGAAAATGCGCGGCCGGGACGCCGGCAGGCCGAAGACATCGGCGGTCACCTGCATGGCATGTCGGCTCTGGGAGCCGCCGCCGGCCACCCGGAGCGAGGTAATCGGTCGGTGGGTCCGGCGCTGAATCTTTTCGGCGCCCTCCCGGAGGCCGTAGGCCAATCCTTCGATGATGGCGCGATAGAGGTGCCCCCGGGTATGGACATCCCCGAACCCGATCACCGCTCCCCTCGCCTCCGGCCCCGGAAACCGGATGCCCGGCGTCCAGTAGGGCAACAACACCAGCCCGAGAGCCCCCGGCGGCACCGGGTCGATGAGCTGGTCGAACAGGGACTCGGGGGAAACCCCGGCAAGGTCCGCGGCCTGCTGCTCGACCTGTCCGAACTGCTCCTTGAACCAGCTCACCATCCAGTAGCCCCGGAAAATCTGGACTTCCAGGCTGTGATGGCCGGGAATGGCCGCCGGATAAGGCGGCAGGAGCGGGATGACGGACCGGTATCGCCGGTGAGTGACCGAGACGGTCGCGGTGGTTCCGTAGCCGATGCAGGCGACATCGGGGGTCAGAGCCCCGGCTCCGAGGGCCTCGCAGGCCTTATCGGCGGCGGCGGCGATCAGGGGGCGGCCCCGAGGAATCCCGGTCTCAGTGGCGGCCCGGCGGGTGATCCGCCCCAGGGGAGCGCCGGGCGGAACCAGGTCCGGAAGCTGCTCCCGACGGAGCGGCAAGGCCCGCCATTTCCAGTCCCAGTCGGGAGCCCAGCGGCTTCGGCGATAGTCAAAGGGGACGTAGCCCACCTGACAGGCGGTCGAATCGACGAATCGGCCGGTGAGCCGATGGGTGAGATAGCCGGAGAGGAACAGGTATTTGTGGGTTTTCCGGAGCAGCTCCGGCTGATAGGCCCGGAGCCAGTTGGCCTCGGCTTCGGCCCGAAAATAGGCGATGATCCGGCTCACCCCGGCCAGGCGGAAGCCCATCCCCCAGGCGCCGGATAGAGGCGGCAGGCCGTAGGCCCGCCGCTGGTCAAGCCAGAGGATCGCCGGCCGGATGGGCTCGCCGTCGGCGTCCACGTTGATGACGGTTCCCCGCTGAGTGGTCAGGCCGACCCCGGCGACACTGTCGGGGTCGGCGCCCGGCTGGGTCCAGAGAGTCCGGCAGGCCCGACAGAGGGCATCCCAGTAAACCGACGGGTGTTGCTCCGCCCAGCCGGGCCGGGGGGAGACATAAGGAATGAACCGCGACCGGGCCGCGGCCACCCGGTTGCCCCGGCCATCGAAGAGGATCGCCCGGACGCTCTGGGTCCCGCAGTCAATGGCCAGAATCCGGTCGCCGCCCATGATTCCGCCGCCCGGCATCAACGAATTCAGCGGTTTGCGAGGCATAGCACGGCAAAGCCCCGCAAAGACCGCTGAAGCGACGGGTCCAAGTGGGCCCATAGGCGACAGATATGTTCTGATATCAAATTGTTAGCCACTTTCCACCCAGCGTTTAAACCGCTTTTCGATATAATCCGCTAAATTTCTTCCCACAGCGGCGAGATCCGGCGCCAAGCAACCTTTATGGAAGCCATCTCGACCATGCCCAAAACCCTGAAAAAACCCTCTGGTGCAACAAGACCACCAACGCTCTTCAATTGGCCGGGGTGAGTAAAACCACTTGGGAAAGCTATGCCCGTTCCGTCCGGATGCTCATTGAGCATTTTGAAAAGCCCCCGCCGGAGAGCCGAAGCGGAGCGTCAAGCCGTTTTCCTGAAAGAAGCTTACCACATCCCGCGCCAAGTGAAAATGTTTCACGACGCCGTTTTTCTGACCACCGCGTACTCTAGCGGTCAAAGGCTTCAAGAGGCGTTTTTTCTTGTGAAAATACATTTTCATGCATAGAGGTGGTCGTGGTGCCCACCCTGAGCATGTGGGTTTATGTGGAAAAGCCGCTGGTGTTGAATGAATCCGAGGCCGTGGAATTGATCGATTTGGCGGATCGCGAAAACCGGGTCCTGATGGTGGGGCATCTGTTGCAGTCTCATCCGGTCTTTGGCCGGCTAAAAGAGTTGGTCAAATGCGGCGAGCTGGGCCGGATCGATTACAGCTATTTCAACCGACTCAACCTGGGCAAGATCCGCCGGGAGGAAAACATCCTCTGGCCCTTTGCACCCCACGACATCTCGATGATCCTGGCTCTGGCCGGCGAGGAACCGGGCTCGGAGCCGCTCAAACGCGAATGGGTCCATTTCCTTGAAAGCATTAAAGATGGCGGTTCTCCGATCACGGATGGCCGTGAGGGGCTCCGGGTACTTAAGGTGTTGAAGGCGGCTCAGGATGCTCTTGACAACCCGCCAACGAGAGTATTCAATACGGCCGTGAAAAGGGGGGACACGACACGTTCCTATTTTTTTGCCCCTGAAACCGCGTTTATCGAGGATGATGTCGAAATCGGCGCCGGCGCGAAAAGCCGGCATTTCTCGCGCATCCTGGGCGATACCCGCATCGGCGAAAACGGCAACATCGGCCGGAATGGGGTTCGCAACGGATAAAAACCGGATGGTTTTAACCACGAAGAGCACGAAGGGCCACGAAGGA
>CAYNGG010000218.1:0-3444 GCA_964396575.1 uncultured Desulfobacteraceae bacterium
TTGGTGGACGACGGCCGGGAGAACCTCGCTCCGGCGGGTCGGAGATACCGGGACCTCGGCGAAGGCCGCTCGTTTGCCGGGGGCCAGGGTCCCGAAATCGCGGTCGATGTTCAGAGCCTCCGCCCCGTTGACCGTGGCCATGGCGAAGATCGTTTCGGGGGCGACCGACGGATAGGCCCGTGCCGCCTCGGCCATTTCGTCCGCCGGGTCGAGGGTCTCGGCGCTCGCCAGGCTGTCGGTGCCCAAACAGGGAGCGAGGCCCGCGGCCAGGAGGGCCGGTAAATCGGGCTGTCGGCCGTGGAGAGTCCGGTTGCTCCGGGGGCAGACGCAGACCTTAACCCGATGCCGGGCCAGGGTCTCGAGATCCGAAGCGGAGGCGCCGATCAGGTGGACCGCGAGGGTCCGGGCGTCGAGGACGCCGATCCGGCTGAGATGAGCCGTCGGGCTGGGGGCCGGCAGCCCCCAGTCGCCGGGGTCGATCCCCCGGCTCCGGAGAAACCCGGCCCAGGCTCCCCGGCCGGTGGTGATGAGCTCCCGCTCGTCGTCGGATTCATCCAGGTGGATGGAAAACATCGTTCCCGCCCGGCGGGTCGCCGCCTTGAGCGCCCGGAGGAGGGCCGGCGAGGTCGTGTGCGGCCCGTGGCCGGCCAGGGAAAACCCCGCCGGCGGCGGGGCCGGTCCCCGAAGCTCGCCCTCCAGGGGATCATCCGACGCCGGCCCGTTTCCCAGGAATTCCCGGAAATAGACGCCGCCCAGCCCGGACCGGGCTAAAAGGTCCCGGGTGAGGCCCAGGGTGGAGATCTCTCCGACGGCGGCGCATCCGGCGGCCGTCAGGGATTCGATTCCATCCGCCGCCGCCCGGCGGAGGCGGTCGGGGCCGATCCGGTCCCGCTGTTCGATCAGGTCGGCCACCCAGGCTCCGAATCCCGCCGTGGTCCGGACCCGGCCTTTCAGCCCGGAAAGCTCGAGGTGGGTGTGAGCGTTGACCGTCGCCGGCATGAGAATCCCGGGGCCGTGGTCCACGGATGGCTCACGGACCGGTCCAGCGCCCACCTCGACGATCCGTCCCCCTTGGGTCCGGACCCATCCGTCGCGAAGGACCGTCTCCGGGTCGGCGACCACCCACCCGGCCCGGTGAATGACCGGATCAGGGGGCAACCGCCGCCTCCGGCCGATCGGCCAGCGCCACGGGGCGGTAGAAGCAGTCCCGCTGGACGGCCGAGAACCCGGCGGTCTCGATGAGCCGGATCATCTCCCCTTTGGGCAGACGGAACCGGACCCCGGCGGCGGCCACCACGTTTTCCTCGATCATGGTGGAGCCGAGGTCGTTGGCTCCGAAAAAGAGCGCGGTCTGAGCGATCTTTGCCCCCTGGGTCACCCAGGATGCCTGGATGTTGTCGATGTTGTCGAGAAAGATCCGGGAGAGGGCCAGAACCCGGAGGTACTCGACGGCGGTGGTCTTGTGGACCTTGATCCGGGTGTGGTCCGGCTGAAACGGCCAGGGGATAAAGGCGGTAAAGCCGCCGGTCTCGTCCTGGAGGGAACGAATCCGGCTCAGGTGAGTCACGAGATCCTCGGGCCGCTCGAGGTGGCCGAACATCATGGTGGCGGTGGTCCGGAGCCCGAGGCCGTGGGCCGTCCGCATCACCCCCAGCCACTCGTCGGCGCTGCACTTGTTGGGGGAGACTTGCTTTCGGACCGAATCCACCAGGATCTCCGCTCCGCCGCCGGGGATCGAGCCCAGCCCGGCGGCCATCAGCCGTTCGAGGACCGTCCGGACGGAGTGTCCGGACCGGGCCGCCAGGGATGCGATCTCCGGCGGGGAAAAGCCGTGGATGTGGATGTCGTAGCGGGACTTGATGTAGCCCAGGAGCGTTTCGTAATAGTCGATCCCGAGGTCCGGGTGCATCCCGCCCTGAAGGAGAATCTGGGTGCCGCCCAGCTCGAGAGTCTCCTCGATCTTCTGGGCCAGGGCCGCCTCATCGATCACATAGCCTTCGGGGTGGCCGGGGGGACGGAAAAAGGCGCAGAACCGGCACCCGGACAGGCAGATGTTGGTGTAGTTGATGTTTCGGTCCACCACGTAGGTGACGGTCGGGTCGGGATGCCGGTCCAGGCGCTTTCGGTGGGCCAGCCGGCCGAGGGTGACCAGGTCGGCCCGGGCGAGGAGGCCTCGGGCGGTCTGCTCGTCGATCCGGGCCGGCAGCCGGGGCTCAGCCGGCGGGGCGGCTCCGCACCGGCTGGGATGAGGACACCAGGCGGCGGAGGGCGGGACGGGGCGGTAAAAGGAATCCCGCTCCACCGGCGAAAACCCGGCGGCCCGGATCAGGCGGATCATCCGCTGCCGGGTCAGGCCCTTTGCCGAGGTCGCCCCGGCCTCATGGGTGATCCGCTCTTCGATGATGGTCCCGTCGAGGTCGTCGGCCCCGAAGCCAAGGGCGACCTGGGCGAGCTTCTCGCCGATCATCACCCAGTAGGCCTTGATGTGGTCGAAGTTGTCGAGGATCAGCCGGGCGGCGGCCACCGTCTTGAGGTCGTCGGCGGCGGCGGTGGGCGGGAGGTGAGCCAGCCGGGTGTTGGATGAATGGAAGGCCAGGGGGATAAAGGCCGAAAACCCGCCGGTCCGGTCCTGGAGCTCCCGGAGCCGGATCAGGTGGTCCACCCGCTCCTCGACCGTTTCGATGTGGCCGTAGAGGAGCGTCGCGTTGGTGGGGAGCCCGGCCTCGTGGACGACAGCCATGATCTCCAGCCACCGGTCCCCGTCGATCTTCCGGGGGTAGAGGGCCTCACGGACCCGAGGGCTCATCACCTCGGCCCCGCCCCCCGGCATCATGGCCAGGCCGGCCGCCTTGAGCCGGTCCACCGTCTCCGATAGAGTCAGGCCGGCGGTCCGGGAGAGGTGGTCGATCTCCACGGCGGTAAAGGCCTTGATGGTGGCTTCGGGGCGGACTGATCTGAGGGTCCCGAGGAGCTCGAGGTAGTAGTCGAAATCGAGGGCCGGGTTGAGCCCCCCCACCACGTGAAGCTCCCGGACCGGTTCGTCGATCCGTTCCAGGAGCCGGTCCCGGACTTCCGCCGGGCTGAGGGTAAAGGCCCCGTCTTCCCCCGCCTTCCGGGAGTAGGCACAAAACCGGCACTGGTTGACGCAGACGTTGGTGTAGTTCACGTGCTGGTTATAGACGAAGTAGGCCGCGTCGCCGTGCCGGCGCCGGCGGACCGTATCGGCCAGGCGGCCGACGCCCACGAGGTCCGGGCTCCGGAAGAGGGCGATGCCGTCGGCCCGGCTCAGGCGGGCTCCCTCGATCACCTTCCGTTCGATGGCGGCAAGCCGCGGGTCGGAGTATGTCAGGGTCATTATGTCTCCTCGGGTTCCGGGTGGGGCTGGGATCGAAAATGACCACCCGGTCATTTGGAGATTAGTGAAAACCGACGCCGGAGGCAAGG
>CAYNGG010000218.1:3544-6951 GCA_964396575.1 uncultured Desulfobacteraceae bacterium
TTTTAAATAAAATTCAGTTTATCTATTGATCCTTAGCGCTGTTTGTCCTAAATAGTGGACTTCATCGGACCTCGCCCGTGGCGGATGCAGGAGGTGATGGGGTTTGCGAGGAAAACGACAATCGATGATGGTTCGGAGGCGGATCGCTTGGGCGGTCCTCTGGTGCCTGGTGAGCGGGGCCTTGGCCCACGGGGCGGAGCGGACGGTTATACCGGTCCTCGACGCTTCGGTGAGCATGGAAGCGGCCTACGGGGAGACCACCCGGATGGCGGCGGCCCGGTCCGCCCTGACCGCGATGATCCGGGCTCTCCCGGAGACGACCCCGGCGGGTCTGGTGGTCTTCGGCGGCCGGCGGCGAGGGGACTGTTCGGACGTCTCGGTCCATGCCCCGGCGGGGGCCGGTGGCCGGGCTGATCTGCTCCGGGCCATCGACGGGGCGACGCCCACCGGGATGTCGCCCATTGCGTCGGCGATCCGGGCGGCGGCAACCCAGTTGGAGGGGCGGGCCGGCGACGGGGTGATCATCCTGATGGCTGACGGGCCGGACACCTGCCTGGGAGATCCCCGCGAGGCGGTCGGGTCTCTCCGGGCTGAAGGGATTCGGTTTACCCTCCATGTGATCGGCCTGGCCGTGGCGGATGCGGCTTCCCTGGAATCGGTCGCCGAAGCCGGGGGCGGGCGGTATCTGGCGGCGGATGACCCGGCGGCCTTGCGAGCGGCTTTGGCACGGGCCGCCGGGGTGGATGGGCTCGCGCCGCCGCCACCGTCTGATGGCGGGTTGATCGCCGGGGTCTCTTCGGAGCGGAACCGGGAAAAGACCGCCGCGGTTCTCCAGGAGATCGGGCGGGACAAGGGACGGAAAAAACCGGCGGCACCGTCCGTCGAGGGGGCGGTTCAGCAGCTCACCTCGAAGGTCACCCGGGGACGGGTTCGGGCGGGGCCATCTTTGACCTCGAAGATCCGGTTTCATCTCCGGCGGGGCGAGACCGTTTCGGTTCTGGGGGTTCGGGGGGACTGGAACCGGATTCGGACGGCGGACGGCCGTGAGGGCTGGGCTCATTACAGCCTCTTTTCAGACGATGTCCCTCCGCCCGAGCCCCCTGTCCGGGCCGGGCGGGTAATCCGGGATATCCGGGTGGACATCACCCCGGACGAGGCCAGGATCACCTTCCTCCTGGACGGGCGGAACCTGCCCAGAATCCGTTTCGAGGAAGGGGCCGCCAAGGTGATCTGTGACTTCCAAGACTCGCGGTTGAGCTACCCGGTCTCGCCGGTCATGGATGTGAAGGGCGGGCCGGTCCGCGCCATCCGGAGCGGGGTTCAAAACGAGAATGATCTCCGCGTGGTTCTCGATCTGGTCCCAGGCCGGCGGTACAGGCTACAACACTTTTTTTTCAGCGGCGATCACCGGTATATGCTTAGCGTCCGGCCCACCGGGTCGGCCGACGAGTAGCCGGGAACGGCGGTTGCCCAGTTTGACAATTCGGGAGATGGAGGGCCCATGCTCAAGATCTTGAAGTGGATCAGCCGGGGGATTGACACGATCAACGGATGGGTGGGCTACGGCGTGGCCTGGGCGACGTTCATCGTGGTGCTGGTGGTGTTCACGGATGTGGTGATGCGGTACGCCTTCAATACCAGCTTCGTCTTTATTCAGGAGCTGGAATGGCATCTCTTCGCTTTCATCTTTCTCATGGGCGCGGGCTACACTCTCCTCAAGGACGGCCACGTCCGGGTGGACATCTTCTATCAGCGCCTGAGCGACAAGGGCCAGGCCTGGGTGAATTTGCTGGGGGTCATCTTCTTTCTCCTGCCCGGCTGTTTCATGATCATCTCCACCTCGATTCCCTTTGTCCAGAATTCCTGGTCGGTCCTGGAGGGCTCTCCGGACCCCGGCGGGATTCCGTACCGCTTCATCATCAAGGGGGCCATCCCCGCCGGCTTCATCCTCATCACGCTCCAGGGGATCTCCATGGGCATCCGGAGCTTCTTTATCATCATCGACAAGGAAAGGGAGCTCGACTAGCCATGTTCATGGAATATCTTCCCGGCTGGATGTTTCTCGCGCTGACCATTCTCCTGATGGCCGGGTTCCCGGTGACCTTCACCCTCATGGGGACCGCCCTTTGCTTTGGCCTGATCGGGTTTGGATGGGATTTCTTCAACCTGCTGCCCCTCCGAATCTGGGGGGTGATGGGCAACGTGACGCTCCTGGCGGTCCCGCTGTTCGTCTTCATGGGGGTGATGCTGGAACGCTCCGGGCTGGCCGAGGAGCTTCTGGAAACCATGGGGCTTCTTTTCGGCCGGCTGCGCGGCGGCCTGGCCGTTTCGGTGGTGGTGGTGGGAGCCCTTTTGGGCGCATCCACCGGGATCGTCGGGGCCACGGTGGTGACCATGGGACTCCTGGCGGTTCCGACCATGCTCAAGCGGGGCTACCAGAGGGAGCTGGCCACCGGCACGGTTGCGGCATCCGGGACCCTGGGCCAGATCATCCCCCCGTCCATCGTCCTGGTTCTCATCGGCGACATCGTGGGCGTCTCGGTGGGGGACCTCTTCATGGGGGCTGTTTTTCCGGGCCTCGTCCTGGTGGGACTCTACATCCTCTACATCATCCTGGCCGCCCTGATCTGGCCGGAAAATGCTCCGGCCATTCCTCGTGAGGAGCTCGATGCCCTGACCGGCGGGGCTTTGTTCAAGCGGGTCATGCTGGCGCTCTTCCCCCCCTTGTTTTTGATGGTGGCGGTCCTGGGCTCGATCTTCGCCGGGGTGGCGTCACCAACTGAGGCCGCGGCCGTCGGAGCGGTGGGGGCCACGTTTCTGACGATTGCCAACCGGCGGTTCAGCATGAAAATCCTTCATGAGGTGATGTACGCCACCATGCAGCTCACCTGCATGGTCTTCATCATTCTCGTGGGAGCGGCCGCCTTTGGCCTGGTCTTCCGGGGCATGGGGGGAGACGAGCTGGTCCGGGAGTTTCTGGGCGGGATTGCCGATGACCACGGCCGCTGGTTCGTCCTGGCCGTGGTCATGGGGCTGATCTTCGTAATCGGGTTTTTCCTCGACTTCATCGAGATCACCTTTATCCACGTGCCGGTGCTGGCGCCAATCATGATCGAGTTCGGTTTCGACCCGGCCTGGTTCTGCATTCTTATCGCGGTCAATCTCCAGACCTCGTTCATGACCCCGCCGTTCGGGTTCTCCCTGTTCTACCTCAAGGCCGTGACCCCCCCGGAGATCAGCACCGGGGATATTTACCGGGGGATCATCCCCTTTGTGCTTTTCCAGCTCATTGGGCTGTTGATCGTTGTCTTCTTCCCGGATCTGGTGACCTGGCTGCCCAAGGTGGTCTTCGGGGATTAGGTGATTGGTGATTGGATTAAATAAACCCATGACCCATTATGACCGAT
>CAYNGG010000219.1:0-6936 GCA_964396575.1 uncultured Desulfobacteraceae bacterium
TCGCCGGAAAGCTGGCGGTCGGAGACGAGGATCACCGCCGCCGGGGCGTCGAAAAACCGGAACCCCCGCCGGGTCCACTCCCGCCGTTTTTCCGCCTCCTCCCGGCCGATGCCCATCTCTTTGAACAGGGCCTTGGCCAGGTCCACCTGTCGCCGCCGGTAGATGCTTTCCCGGGGCCAGCCCACCACGCTGTGCTCCGATGCCGGCGGCTCCCCGGCGTCCAGCCGGGAGACGTTCTCCTCACGGATTCGGTCCAGGGGCGCCCCGGTCAGGACCACAAACTCCCAGGGCTGGGAGTTCATGGCCGACGGGCTTCGGCAGGCGGCCGTTAGAATCTGCTCGAGGGTCTCGGCGGGAACCGGGTCCGGGAGAAAGTCCCGGATGCTCATCCGCTGATAAATGGCGTCGATAATGTCCATTTGGGTGCTCCCGTGCAGGAGGTCTCGGTTGGCCTATCGCTCAGGCGGGTCCCGGGTCAGGGCTTCCCGGAGCTTGGCGGCCAGGGCCTCCTTGGAAAAGGGTTTCTGGAGAAAGCAGACGTCGTCGTAGAGAATCCCCTGGTGCGCGATGACGTTGGCCGTGTAGCCGGACATGAAGAGGCAGCGCATCTCGGGCCGATCCCGGCTGAGCCGCTGTTGAAGCTCCCGGCCGCTCATTTCCGGCATGATCACGTCGGTCATCAGGAGGTGAATCTCGCCGTCGAGCCCTTCGGCCTGGCGGACCGCCTCGCGGGGGGTGCCGGCGCGGATGACCGTATAGCCCAGGTCCCGGAGGAGCATGGCGGCGAGCTGCATCACGGCCCGGTCGTCTTCCACCAGGAGGACGGTTTCGGTTCCGCCGGGGATGGCGGCCTCCGGACTCGGGGCGCTCACCGGGGTGGCGTCGTCTTCGGACAGGTGGCGGGGCAGGTAGATCTTAAAGGTCGTGCCGGCCCCCGGCTCGCTGTAAACGTTAATAAATCCCCGGTTCTGCTTGACAATGCCGTAAACCGTGGCCAGCCCCAGCCCGGTCCCCTTGCCCAGCTCCTTGGTGGTGAAAAACGGCTCGAAGAGCCATTCCAGGGTCTCGGCGTCCATGCCGCAGCCGTTGTCGCTCACCTGAAGGGTCACGTAATCGCCGGGGAGAAAGCCGGAGTGGGTCCGGCAGTAGTCCGCGTCAAAGGTCGCGTTGTGGGTCTCGATGGTCAGCTTGCCGACCCCGTCGATGGCGTCCCGGGCGTTGACCGCCAGGTTGGCCAGAATCTGATTCACCTGACCGGGGTCCATCCGGACGGGCCAGAGCTCGTCGCTCGGGTGCCAGAGGAGATCGATGTCCTCGCCGATGAGCCGCTTGAGCATCTTGAGGAGCTCTTCGACGGCGTCGTTCAGGCTCAGGATGCTCGGGGCCACGGTCTGTTTCCGGGCAAATGCCAGGAGCTGTCCGGTGAGGCTCGCCGACCGCTGCCCCGCCTTCTGGATTTCCAGGAGCCGTTGGTGGAGCGGGTCGGTCTCGGGCAGGGTCGTCAGGGCCATTTCGGTGTGGCCGAGGATGACCGTCAGGTTATTGTTGAAATCGTGGGCCACGCCCCCGGCCAGCCGTCCCACCGCCTCCATCTTCTGGGCCTGGCGGAGCTGGTCTTCGAGGGCCTCGCGCTCGATTTCGGCCTGCTTCCTTTCGGTGACATCCATGTCGGTTCCCCAGAACCCGGTCAGAGCTCCCGCCTCGTCGGTCAGGGGGATGGCGCTGGTCGAGATCCAGACAATCCGGCCGTCTTTCGCTCGAACCGGGCTGACCAGATTCCGGATCGCCGTCCGACTCTCGATTGCCTCGGCAACCGGTCCGGCAAAGCTGTCCCGCTCATTTTCCGTCCGGATATCGTAAAAGGTCCGGTGCCCCAGCAGCTCATCGGGACCGTAGCCGAGCACGGATTCCACCATCCGGCTGACCTGGGTGTAGCGCCCCTCGGGATCGACCTCCCAGGTGTAGGTCCGGCTTTGCCGGGCGAGCTGCTCGAAGCGGCGCTGGCTGTCGATGAGCGCGGCCTCCGCCTGCTTCCTTTCGGTGATGTCGATAGCCACGCCCTCGTAGCGGATCAGCTCGCCGGCCTCATCGTAGCAGCCCCGGGTGCTGTTGGAGATCCAGATGGGGGTTCCGTCCCGACGCCGGGCCCGGAACTCGAAATGCTCCACCGACCCGGCGGTCTGGAGCCGTTCCTTGTACCGCCGGCGGTCATCCGGGTCGCAATAGTATTGGGTGGCGATGTCGGAGATGGCGGCGATCATGGCCTCGGGCGAGTCGTACCCGAACATCTCGGCAAAGGCCGGGTTGAGGGTGATAAACCGCCCTTCGGGGGTGCTCTGGAAGAACCCCACGACGGCGTTTTCGAAAATCCCCCGGTATTTCTCCTCGCTGTCCGCCAGGGCCTGCTCGGCGGCCTTGGCCTCGGTGATGTCCCGGGCAATGGCATAGGTCATCCCGGCATCGGGGTCCGGATGGGAGACCCAGCTCAGCCAGCGGTAGCTCCCGTCCCGGCAGCGGTACCGGTTTTCAAAGTCGATGACCTTCTCCCCGGCCTCGAGCTTTTCCGCCATGACCCGGCGGGTCAGCTCGAGATCGTCCGGGTGAATAAAGTCGAAAAAGGGCCGGCCCAGCAGCTCCGCCGGGGAGAATCCCAGGGTGTCGGTAAACGCCGGGTTGACTTTAACAAAGGTCGCCGTCTTGATGTCGGCGATGCAGATCAGGTCGATGGACATCCCGAAGATCCGGCCCAGCTCGTCCTCGGCGGCCCGGCGCTCATCCACCTCCGCCTGGAGGCTCTCCAGGGACGACTGAAGGGCGGCGGCCATCCGGTTGAAGGACCAGGCCAGCTCGCCGATTTCATCCTGACGGCTCACCGTCACCCGCTCCGTCCACCAGCCCGCGGCCAGGCTCCGGGCCGAGGCGTTTAAGCGGAGAATCGGCCGGGTCACCCACCGGCTGATGATCAGCCCGCAGAGAATGGCGGCCAGGAGCCAGGCAACGCAGAGATAAATCGTGGTCCGGGTGTTCTGGTGGATTTTGGCCAGAAAGTCGGATTCGGGGACGACCACCACCACCCGCCAGTCGAGCCCGTAGGGGTCTCCAAACGGGGTGATCCGGACGAAGTGGGCGGCATTATCCACGGTCACCCGGCGGTTGTCCTGATCGCCGTTGGCCGGGGGCCCGGCCTCCGAAAAGTCCACGGCCCCGGCAACCGCCCGGATCAGCGGATGGCGGCTGTCGCCGGCCGCAATCCGCTCCGCCTGGCCCGCCTCGGTGATCCGAAAGGGCGTTTCCGGCACCGACGCGGCCACCAACAGTCCGGACCGATCCACGATGAACGCCTCGCCGCTGGTGCCGATCCGAAGGGTTTTGAGGAAATCGGCGATCCGGGACAGGCGGACGGCGGCGGCCGTCACCCCCAGCAGGCTCCCGGATTCGTCATAGAGCGGCATACTCAGGGCCATCTGGAGGGCGGGGTCCACAAAATGCTTGTAGATCGACGACCAGACCGGCCCGCCGGCCGCCACCGGCGATCGATACCAGGGCCGCTTTCGGGGATCATAATCCCGGGCCACGCTCAATTGCTCCGTGAGGCGGCCGGCCGCATCGGTCTGATAGGTGATCAGGTCGAACCCGGTGGTGGCGTCGGAGATCTGGATGACCCGTTGGCCGCTGGCCGGCGTGTCCACGCCGACGTAAGCGCCCGCTTCGTTGCCCAGAGCGATATTATTGACCGATACGGCGAGCTGGGCCTGACGCCAGAGATACTTCCGCCAGGGGGTCAGGTCCGAGGTGCTCAGCAGCCCGGTACGGACCGCCATCCGGTTGATCGCGTCAACCCGGTAGGGGGCCTCGAGAAAGTGGCGGAGATTGTCCTCGATCCGTTCGGTGATCTCGGCCAGGAGGCTCGACACCACCTCCTCGACGGCCACCCGGCCGTTCAACACCGACAGGAGCCCGGTCAATCCCACCGCCAGGACCATCAGGATGACGAACGGGACCACAATGGCCGATTTCAGGGAGACGCTTCGGATCATCCGCCTGCTTTCAGGCCGTCGAGGACCCGTCGGACCGTCCCGGCGAGGTCGGTCTTGCTCAGGGGCTTCATGGCAAACGCCCGGATGCCGTGGTCCGGGGCGGTCTCCTCGGAGACCGTCTCGCTGTAACCGGTACACAGGATGATCGGCAGGTCCGGACGGATGGCCAGGAGGGCCTCCGCCAGCTCAGTGCCGGTCAGGTTCGGCATGGCCATGTCGGTGATGACCAGATCAAATCGAGTCGGGTCCGCCCGGACCATCTCGAGGGCCGTGAGCGGATTTGTGGTCCCGTCAACCTGGTAGCCCAACTGGGTGAGCTGAGTGGTGACCAGGTTCCGGATCGCCTCCTCGTCGTCGATCACCAGGACCGTCTCCGATCCGGTCGGCGGGAGTGAGCGAGACCTCCGAGGTTTCCAAAGATTTTGGAAACCTCGGAGGTCTTCAGGCTCGGCGCCGGCCGGAAACCGGACCGTGACGGTCGTCCCCCGTCCGAGGGCGCTTTCGACGACGATGGCCCCGTGGTGCTGGCAGACGATCCCGTGGACCACCGACAATCCCATGCCGGTGCCCTCGTTCACTGCTTTGGTGGTGAAAAACGGGTCGAAGACCTGGGCCAGGGTCTTCTCGTCCATCCCGACCCCGGTGTCTTTGACCGTCAGGGTGACGTGGCGGCCGGGGCTGACGTCCTCGAGGGCTTCGGCCTCGGCCGGCCCCAGGACCTCGCCGGCCAGCCGGACCGAAATCCGGCCGGCCCGGTCTCCGATGGCATCGGCGGCGTTTTTGCACAAATTGATGAGCAATTGCTGGATCTGGGACGGGTCGGCCATTATCGGATCCAGTCCTTCCTCGATTTCCGGGTGGATTTCGATGTTGGCCGGGATGGTGGAACGGATCAGCTCCAAAGATTCCTTTGCGATCGGGGTGATATCGATCCGTTGCGGGTTGTTTTCGCCCTTGCGGCTGAAGGTGAGGAGCTGGCGGACCACGTCCCGTGCCCGCAATCCCGCCGACTGGATTTCCTTGAGGTTCCCGGCGGCCGGGCTGCCCGGCGGCAGGACGTCTTCGGCCAGCTCGCTGTTGCCGACGATGACGAACAGCGCGTTGTTGATCTCGTGGGCGATCCCTCCGGCCATGATCCCCACGGCTTCCATTTTCTTCGCCTGGATGAGCCGGCGCTGGAGCCTTTCCGTCTCCCGCTCGGCCCGCTTCCGGTCGGTTACGTCGATGGAGACCCCGGTCCAGAGAACTTCGCCGGTTTCAAGCCGTCGGGGAATCCCCTGGGTGTGAAGCCAGCGCCAACTTCCATCCCTGCCGACCACCCGATGCTCGATGTTGTAAGGGGTCAGGGTCTTAAACGACCGGATCATCTCCGATCGGAACCGGTCCGCGTCAGCCGGGTGGACGGCGTCAGTCACCCGCCGGCTGTCGGCCATGATCTCCCCGGGCGTGTAGCCGAAATAGGTCTCGAATGTCGGGCTGACATAGGGAAAAGCAATGGGTCCATCAATCTCCCGCCGACATTGGTAAACCATTCCGGGGATGTTGTCGGTTACCTGGCGAAGCCGGTCCTCGCTGCCCTTCAGGTCCCGGATGGCGGTGGTGAGGGCCCGGTCATGCTTGAGAAAGACCGCCAGCGTCCCCGTCACCATCAGCGTAAATCCGATGAGGCTGAAGAACATCATCCGGGCCGACCGGGCGATGCCGTTGTGAATGGTTCGACTGAAGATGGCCTCGATCTGCATCAGGGCGACGTCATAGTCGTAGGCCTGCCGGACAAAGGCATGGATCGTTTTCTCGATCCGATCGAGGGCCGCTTGGAAGCCCGGACTCCCGACGCTCCCTCGAATGGCGCGGCAGCTCTGGCGGAGATCGTGGGCCGCGGCCTGGTAACGGGATAGGGCCATGTTCAGGTTCTCGAACAGCGCCGATGAATCGGACGCCTTCTCCAGGGTGGCTCGCAGAACCTCGATGTCGATGCGCAGGCTCGAGTTGATGTGGTTGGTCAACACGTTTATTGCGAACAGGATCTCATCGTCGGACCGGGGCGAGCGCGTGGTGTCGTAGAGAAGGAAAAACGACTGGGAAACGGCCCGGGAGACGGTCCCCTTCTGGACGACGATCTCATCATAGGCGACCTGATACCTCTGTTGAATCGTGTTCATGGTATCATACGACAGATAGATGAGAGCCCCGAGCGCGGCGAACAGGACCCCGAAGGCGGCCAGTTGAATATATTTAGTGGTGCGGTCCATGGGCTATTCGAGCCTCAACTGTTCGATCCACCATACAAGCTGGGTTTTGACCAGAGCCGCGTCGGCCGGGTCCACCTTTTCCATTTTCACCGCGATGGCCAGCGGCCCCTTGTCCGCCTCGCCCAACTCGGCGTAATCCCGGCCGTCCATGGCATAGGAGAGGATATGGGCGTACTTCCGGACCATCTCGATGGGGATGGGGGCATGGTAGCCGTTCCGGGCGATCACCTCGACCGTCCGGACCCCCTTCAGCCGTCCGGCCGCCTCCAGCAGGGCGAGCAGCGGGCAGCCGGTGTAGGTCCGCTCCCCCTTGTCCCAGGGATCGAAAGTCGAAACGGTCACGGCGTCCAGCGCCCGGATTTCCGCTTCGGTAAACGTCAGGGGCGGAGCCCCGGCCGGCCCCTCCACCCGGAGGACCACATCCTCGCCCAGGGCCGGAGAAACGCTGACAATCAGGATCAAAATGATGAGCAACAAGCGGTGTAATTGCATGGCCTCTGCCTCCCGTCCATCGTTTGGTAAACAGTCAGTCAAGATCAACGTTTACCAGATTTCGAGTGGTTTCGGCAATGGTTTAGGAGGGGGCGGAAGAGGTTTCGGCCGATGCGGCTGGAGACCGGAGGTCTAACCTCCCCTACAACCATCAG
>CAYNGG010000220.1:0-6922 GCA_964396575.1 uncultured Desulfobacteraceae bacterium
GGGGGTGATCGCGGGGCCGCCCCGACCATGAGGGTTATCTGATTTGAAGGTCAGATGGCCTTGATGGATTCCACGACTCGATCCGCCGTTTTCCCATCCCACAAATCGATTGTAATGGTCCGGCGCTTTTCGGCCAAAAACCCGTTCTTTTCGACCTCATCCCGGAGGGAATCGATACTGAAAAGTCGGTTGGTGCCCTGTTCCACGGTGACGGGCCGCTCGGTGTTCGGCCGGAGGGTCATGCAGGGGATGCCGAGATAGGTCGTCTCCTCCTGTATCCCCCCTGAATCCGTAATGGCGAATCCACAATGGAAGACGAGGCTCATGAACCGGATATAGCTCTGGGGCTCGGTCAGCTTGACCGACTCCTCGGCCGTCAGCATATCCATCAAGCCAAAGGTTTCGAGATTCTTTCGGGTCCGCGGATGCACCGGAAACAGAATCGGCTTTTGTCGAGAAACGGCGACGAGCAATTCACAGAGCTTTTCAAGCTTTTTCGGATCATCCACATTAGCCGGCCGGTGGAGGGTGATCAAGCCGTACCCGCCGTCGGGAAGCCCCCATTCCTGGAAAGTTGTCTCCGATTCGATGCGGGGGCGGAGCATTTCCAGGGAATCAATCATGATGTTGCCGACCCGGATGATCTTCTCTTCCGCTACGCCTTCCCGGATCAGATTCCGATCGGCATCCGGCGATGGAGTCCAGAGGATATCCGCTACCGCATCGGTCACCAATCGGTTGATTTCTTCAGGCATGGTGCGATCAAACGACCGGAGACCAGCCTCCAGGTGAGCAACGCAAACCCCCAGCTTAACCGCCGCCAATGTAGCTGCCATGGTGGAATTGACGTCCCCCACCACAACGACCAGGTCCGGCTGCTGATTCCGCAGGATCGCTTCATAGGCCATCATCACCTTGCCGGTCTGTTCAGCGTGGCTCCCGCTGCCCACCCCCAAGTGGAGATGGGGAGCGGGGAGTCCCAGGTCCTGGAAAAAGACATCCGACATATTGAGATCGTAGTGCTGACCGGTATGCACCACCACCGGATCAGCCCAATCGGATTTTTGGAGCGCATGATACAACGGCGCGATCTTCATGAAATTCGGCCTGGCCGCCGCGATTAGATGAATGGATTTGGTCACTTATTCGCTCCTGACGGTATCCCCGTCCGAGGGGCCCATGGATAAGAGGCTATACACCCCGTACAATAAGATGAACGCCACCACAAAAATGAGAAGTCCCGAAAAGTCGTGGAGAAACCCGTGTGCCGTCTCCGGGCCGATCCAGCGGGCCATCATGGCCGTTGTGGTCAGGCGGATGATGTTCACGGCAATGGCGATGGGAACCGCCGAGAAAAACAGAACCCATTTCCGCCACGGCTTTAAAGTGGCGATGTAGGCAAACGCGCCGCTTAAGGCCAGCAATGATGTCAAGGACCGCAAACCCGAGCAGGCATCGACGACCTCCAACGATGTGTTGGCCAAATGAAGGATATTCCCTTCTCGAAAGACCGGTATCCCGATAATTTCAATAAAGCTCGCGGTCAGGCGGGCGGCAAAAAGCTGGAGTGGAAAGGCGATTTTGTTCCAGATAATGGCCGGCAGCGGGATCATGAAAATCAGATAGGCAATGGGCACCGCAATGATCCGGGTCATGGGCCATCCGAAAAGAAACAGGGATATGCCGAACAATGTGACCACGATGGAAAACCGCATGACGAAGAGCTCGGCACCGATGTTGCCCACGATGTGAAACGACATCCCGATTAGAATAACCAGGATGCCCAGGCTGCTTGGTCGGATCTCGCATTGGGCCAGGCTGTCCCGCTTTTGCCAGATCATGTAAGCGGTGATGAAGGGGATAAGAAAACCATGGGAATAATTATCATCCACCGACCAGTCACGGATCAGGGTCGCGATTGAGTGATGGTAGAGCAATATGAACGCCACCGCCAGAATACCGACGCCGGCGGCTGTTACGAGCTTATCCCGCTGCATGAAATCCATGCTCTCCATTCTCTTTCTCTGATTTGCTTTGAATTTGGAAGGGGAAGTTTTTTAAGATCAGGACGGGATGAATTCCATCAAAATGGGGAAGACCTCACGGGCGAAATCCTTTAAATCGGCCAGCGCGGCCGATTCCCCTTTCTCATCCGGAATCGGGGCGATCAGGCGGACAAACGATCCGTCCGTCCGGTGTCGGGTTATGGAATCGATCACCAAAAAGATTTTTTGCCAGTATTCGGAGGAAATGATCCGCCCTCTGGAATGATACCAATAGAGCACCAACTGCTGGCTCGGCCCGTTTTTCAAACGAAGCTTGATCAGATGCACCGGGTCGGGCCCGACTGACGGGACCGTCAGCGGCGTGGTCTCGACATCAACAATGTTCCATCCGCCGCCGGGCATACAGTTCTTCGGCGAATGAATCAGCTCGCCTTCCCGCTGGCTCTGGTAGAACCCGATGTAAAGCTGGGCATATCGGCCATCGGGAGTCCGATATTCGCCCAGAAACGAATCGTCCACGCCGAGAACCTCATAAATCCGGGTATCGAAGTGCTTTTCCTCGCCGCTCCATTCTCCTATGCTTTTGGGAAATGTCGAAAACGGCTTGTTGGGGCGGACATCCTCCGCATGACTCAGATACTGCATCAGCACCACGGTCAGAACCATAATGCCCGCGACGACCAATGTTCTGGGAATGGACAGCCTCAAAGCGGCCTCCTTAATTCAGCATTATGGAGAGATTCGGACCGGTAGTCGGGGGGTCAGCGTCGCCCGGACCAGAACCCGGTTTTCGTCGTAGGTATCGCCGGGGTCCGTGGAATCAAGAGCCCTGTAAACATATTCAGCCCGAATTGATATCCATCGAGCCGGCATGGCGGACAGTCCCCCGCCGATTCGTTTTTCCCGGTCTTTTCTGACCGGCTCTTCTTCCAGATACCGATCCCGTCGGTAGGTGCCGGAAACATCGGCGGTAATGTATCGATTGATTGAATAGGCCGCCCGTCCTTCGAATTCATAATAGGTTGTAAAGCCCAATTGCTCCGCTCCGAAATAGGATTGATCATATCCGCTCGATGCATTGAGCCGAACCGAGCCGCGGGCAAACTGCCATGACGGTCCGATATTTCCGTCAACAACCCAGCCGGATTCGTCGTCGGTGCCATCTTGATCTTTTCGGAAATATCCAAGATTGATGGACAGGGGAAACCCATCCGCGAGGTTGAGCTGGGCGCCGACGGTAGGCGAATGAATCCGATAATCGGTTGACTCACCGGTCAGGTAATTCATAAAGGTATGGGCATAGCCGACACTCATCCCCAGGTATCGGTTCCACTGCCGCTGGATTCGAACACTTCCCTCCCAGTTGCCAAAGTCATCGGAATCATCCGAAAATTCGGCTCGAACGTAGGATAACGCGCTCGTGATGTCCATTTTCAGGGGATCCACGCGGTATCTCATTCCGACCGACGGGTTCATGCTTTCATATCGATAGCCGATATCCGCCGGCGTATCGGAATAGTCCCCGCTTTCGATTTGGAGTCCACCTTTCACGGACCAAATACCCGGCACCGGCCAGAAGGTCATTTCGAAATCCGGTGTATGGATCTCCTCATCAGCGATGGTTTCGTCTTCGTTTTCGTTGATCTGATGGGAGTAGCGCATTGACAGAGTATCCATGGGCCCGAACCGGTGAGTCAATTGTATGGCCGCCGTGTTGGTGTAGTATGGCTCCCTCTGCTTTCGAACAATGGTGTCCAATCGGCCAATGCGATCATCCGCCATCTCTGATCGACCCATTTCCTCACCTTCCGCCGTCCCATCGGCTGATTCATCAATGGGATCGCCTTCCTCGGTGTACTCGAAGGTATCCGAAAACTCAAGGACCGTGTCCCTGGCGAGCTGATAGGTTCCCAGGGTCTTCGCGTTGTGACGTAAGGTATTAAATTGAGTATATCGGTCGTAAACGCTGTATCCGGCACTGTACATCAGTGTCAGCTCGCCATCCGGGTTGACGAGACGTGTCTCCAATCCGGGTGATATAACCGTGATCGAATCGCTCCGGGTGTCCGTTGCCGCCGAATGCAGATTATCGGTATGCTCATGGTTGATTGTAAACTTAGGAGAAACAGTCCATTGTGCCGCGATGGAGGGATGAATCCAGCCCAAGGTCATACAAGACATGAGAAAATACACCACCCAAAAACCCTGCATCCGCCATGTTACTATCGGTCCCCCATCCGTCTTCCGAAACGGCAAGCCTTAAAATCTCCCATTCAAAGACGATACTTCGGTCAAGGGCACAATGGCGTCAGGGTACAATGATCGTATCATTGGGCTGAATTAAGATATTTTGCTTCAGGTTTTTCCCCCTGACGATATCCTTATAGTTGAGACGCATCTGATGATTCTTTCCGCCTTCTCGACGTATGAGCATTATCTCTTTTTTTGAAGCCCACTCGGTGAACCCACCGGCGATGGCAAAGGCCTGAAGCAGCGTCAGCTCTTTGAAAAGGGGATATTCACCCGTCTTTTGAATTTCACCGAGAATATAATATTTTTTACTTTCCGGCTGTTTAACCGATACGGTTACTACCGGAGCCTTTACGTAGGCTTTTAGCTTTTCGTTAATCTCCGCTTTTACGTCGAGCGGAGTGCGGTCGGCCGCGTCAATTTCATCTAAAAGCGGAAATGTGAAATGCCCATCGGTTCTTACGTGGACCTCCTTGGTAAAATCAGGCTCCTTCCATGTACTGATGTCGAGCACGTCTCCGCTGCCGATCTTGTAAACTGCCTTGTCCGGCGCCTCAAAAGGATCGGCTTCCCCTTCTAATAGCATAGAGTCATAGGGCTTCGGCGCACAGGAATAGGAAAGAATAGCGATCACCGTAATCCATCTGAGAAGCGACCTCATCATTTTCTCCCCCAAAAGATAGCTCCGCCCCTTCGGCTCCATACCGAATTTCAATTTAACCAACTGATTTATTATGGCATTAATTGATATTGCTTACCGAGCGCCCTTGCCGAAAAGCACGATCTTTACCGTTTTCAACAGGATCATCATATCCATAAAAATGGACATGTTTTTGATGTAAAACAAATCATAGTTCAGCTTTTCCCGTGCGTCGTCCTCGGATGCTCCGTAGCCGTAGCTCACCTGAGCCCATCCGGTAATGCCTGGCTTGACGGTCAGCCGTTCACGATAATAAGGCAAGGTTTTTTCTAACTGGCGGACAAAATACTCGCGTTCCGGACGAGGCCCGACAAAGCTCATTTCACCTTTCAGGACATTCCAAAGCTGAGGGATTTCGTCAAGACGCCACTTCCGAATTAATCGCCCAACCCGTGTTACCCGTTTATCATTGCTCTTTGCCCATGTCGGCCCACCGGAAATCTCTTCCGCCCATTCGACCATTGATCTAAACTTATAAATCCAATACTTTTTTCCGCGCTGCCCCAGACGTTCCTGAGAAAAGAATACGGAGTTTTTCGACTGATGTCTTCGATATACATCCGCCTTAATGAAATCCAGCATCATATCGGAAGGCGATACGCCGTCAATCCGGCATTTGGATCTAAACCGCTCCCAGATATTTTCGTTATCGATATCATATCCTTGGACATACGGCAATAAGATATCTCGAATGCGACGCCCAATGGAAACGCCATCCCTGGTGGATGTCCGTGCGAACCATCGCCAAAGCTCGGCAGGCTCGAGATCCGGACGTTTCCGGTCTATCTTGATGAGAAGCGCAATGATTCCGAAAATGGGCAGCAAAAGCAGTAACAGGATAAATGCCATAATCAGATCGCTAATCCTTTTAATCAAAAGGCGGAACCGCGATTTCTGGAACCCATCGGAAAAGATCAACCAGGCCGGATTGATATGATCAACAATGAGTTTTCCGGTCAGCATCTCGTAGAAACTGGTTCCCTCCAGCACCTCAATTCCATCCACCCTGCATTTCAAAAGCTCCTGAGCCGGAAATGTGCCTCGCTTTTCCCGAAGCGCCACAACGATCTTCCGGATTCCAAGCGCTTTAGCCATATCACAGAGGCCACCATACCCTTTTTTACGGATCAGCTCAATATTTTTTCCGGGCGCATTGAAATTATCTTCGTCCTCATCTAAAGCAATGGCTGAAACGATATACCCACAGTCTTTCCTGTGATTAATTTCTTGAATGATGCTACGGGCCAATGCTCCCGCACCGAGGATGATTATCCGCTGGTCAAAAAGCCCGATCTCCAGGATCTTCTTATAAAGAATTCTCCAGGAAACCAGGAAAACCACAACAAAGCCAATGGATACAAGAAAAATGCCCCGGCCGATAATGGCTGATGGAACCAAAAAATAGATTCCGGCCAAAATGATGGCTGACGCCCCCAGGGATTGAAAGAGACGGATTGTCAGCTCGGGTACCGTATCGGAAATCCCCAGATCGTAGAGATCGTTGTAATAAAGGCAGGTTTGACAGGCGCAGGTAATCAGCAGCGTCTTGAAAAAGAGCCATCGGTCGATGACAAAAATATCGGTTCCAAATCGTACATAGCTAGCCAAAAAGACGGCGCTGAAAATGACGACAGCTTCCCCTAAAACAAAAAAGATATTTCGGATGGGATAATATTGTTTAAAGATTCGAAGCATCCACTTTGCCCATTGTTCATGTATTGAGGTTATAGAAAATACAATGGTGTTCTGGATGTCTATTTAGTGTCCATCCATAAATGGCCAATTAACCCGATATCCGCGTTGTGCTCAAAATTTTATCCTCGAAATATCAAATATATGCCTGTGGTAAAATTTTTCGCGCGCCTCCATCTCGACCCAATTTTCCGGTTTCTGGATGGACACTATTTATTATTTCATGTACTTATAATATTTTCCGTAATTTTTCATGTGTCGATACACCGTCGAG
>CAYNGG010000221.1:0-6910 GCA_964396575.1 uncultured Desulfobacteraceae bacterium
CCCTCACCGATTTCTCATCAAACGCTAACACAATCTTAACAATTATCAGCCATGCTAATTTTTTTCCGGATGCACCGGAGAAAGGAATGAGACCGGATGAAAGGCGAGGATGGAAAATTCGAAGCGGTCATGACCGTTCCCGAGGCGGCCGATTGGTTCCGCCAACTGGCTGACCGGATGGCCGGTCGGCCCGTTGACCGCCCCGGCACCGGCCTTGACGACCTCGACCCGGCCGCCGTCAAGAAGCTCAAAATCAGCCTGGAGCCGAGGGAAAACGGCTATCTCCTGCGAATGAAGGCCAAGGGCGGTCCCGGCCGCCGGTCAAAGCGGCCTTCACCGGAAAGCCCCGGTCGCCCCGATTACAAAGCCTTGAAAAAGCGGATGAAGGGCAGCTTCAAGCGGATCGGCGAGGCTCTGGCCGAAGGCCGGCTCCCGGACCGGGACACCATGGAATCTTTCGCGGGCGACTCGGCCCTGATGATCACCTACCCGGACAACGGCGATGAATTTTATGATCGATATAAAACGGCCTGCGCCAGGTTTCTCGCCGCTTTCGAGGCGGGCGACCCCGCCGGGAGCCTGACCCGGTACAACCAGATCAAAGCGATCAAGAGTGACTGCCATGACCGATACAAATAGATCGACCCCGACGCCCAGCCTTGAGGAGGAGCCTGAAACCGGCGAGTGCATCCCTCTGGTGCCCCAGGCCGTTCCCGAGGAGATCACTGAAGCCGACATCGAACGCTTTTCCCGGGTGGTCTCCACCCGGCTTAACGAGGATCAGGAGCAGCGGATCGTAACCCCGGCGGTCACCTATCCTCACCAGGAGACGGTCCTGGCGGTCCACTGGCATCCGGAGCACATCCCCATGGACCTGATCCGGCGCCGGATCGCGGGGACTTTCCCCGACATGACCGAATCCATGATCATCCCTACTCAGCACAACGAGCTCCTCACCTACGACGGCTATGCCGGGGTGGAGGTGGACTGCTTTTCCACGGGATTCAACCAGAAGGTCCAGCTTCTCCTTCACTTTGCGGCCGACAAGGTCGAAGACGCTCCGGTTTTAAAGGAGATGCTGGCCCACACCTTCGAGTACCGGTCATCCCAGCTCTTCGACTTCATCCGGACCCTGGCCGACCCGGTGGAGGACCGGCTGGACCGGGCCGCCCGGCTCACCGGGGCGAGCCCTCAACTGGTGCGGTTTGTCCGGACCTGGGTCAAGAAGATCGGCCGGATACTCGATGACCAGATCGCCGATGTCCCGAAGCTGTCGATCAAGAACAAGCTGCTCCGTAACTATTTTGACACGCTTCGGGCGGACTATGGCGACACCCTCATCGACCGGGCTCAGACCTTTCTGGCGGCCGTGAAAAAGGAGGTCAAGGCCGAGTTTCCGCTCCAGTATTTCTACCGGACCAGCGAGATCATCGAGGAGGCCCGGCATCACGGCGCGGGGATCGTTATCCCTCACCCCGAGCAGTTCTGGCCGATCCTTCTGGCCGAATACGATGTGGACGGCTACGAGGTCTGGAACCCCCAATCCTTCAAGTACACCCACTTTCTCATTTCGGTCCTCACCGAGAAAAACCGGGCCCGGCCCGAGTCGAAGCGCAAGCTTCTCATCTTCATGGGCGACGACACTCACATGGGGGAAAAGGCCCGGCCCCCCGAGGAGCAGAACCGGGAAAAGGCGAGCCGGGAGATCGGGGTCCAGACGGCCTGGGACGACCTGACCATCCGCAAAACCCTGATCAAAGCCAATTTCAACCGCCACCGCGTCATCGAGGAGTACCGAAGCCGCCTGGCCTGACCCAGGCGGACGAAAAGGAGCCCCATGGCCCAAGACGAGCAGTTCGAGCACGAGTCCTTCCAGGACAACGAGACCATCGGCAAGTATCTCGGCGCCCTTTTGGAGGGCTTCCAGAAGGGTACGATCACGCTCTCTTCCGAGGGAGACCAGATGGTCCTCACCCCGAACAACATCCTTCAGTTTCAGGTCAAGGCCCGGAAAAAGGGGAGCAAGAACAAGCTCTCCATTAAGATCTCCTGGAAGGAGTCCAAGGGGCATATTGATCGGGAGCGGAGTATCCGGATCGGGACCACGCCGGACGACGGCCATGCCCACGAGTCTTAAGACCATCATCGACAACGCCCGGTTTCTGGTCACCGAGGTCCAGGACCAGGTGAAGCTCACCTGCGGGCTACTCAACGATTACAACCCGGACCTTCTGGAAAAGATCGCATCCAAGGACGACTACGCGGACAATCTGAAGTCCACGGTGGAAGACCTGTGCTTCTTCCGGATTCACGGCGGCGGATCGGTTGACACCAAAGAGATCAACGACATCCGCTCGCTCCACATCATCTGCGTCAACCTCGAACGGATCGCGGACTATTGCGTCAACATTGCGCGTCAAACCCACTACCTCTCCGACTGCGCCTTTATCCATGACTACGACTACCAGCCGATGTTCACCGAGATCCAAACGGCGCTGTCCCGGATTTCGTCGGTCTTTGCCAGCCGGAACCTTTCCGGGGCGCTGGACATCTGCAAAGCCGAGTTCACCCTTGACGGGCGCTACAAGGCGGCTTTCGACCGGATCATGGACGAGATGCGGGAATCGGGCCGGATCGAGGACCGGATCACGGTCCTGTTCATTTTCCGGTATCTGGAGCGGATCGGCGACGCCATTCTCAACATCGGCGAGGCCCTCCTTTTCGCCATCATCGGCGACCGGATCAAGATCCGCCACTTCGAGGCGCTCCAGAAGACCCTCTCCGAATCCGGGTTCGAGGGGAGCCTGTCGGATATCGATTTCAACGCCATCTGGGGGTCGCGGTCCGGCTGCCGGATCGGACGGGTGGATGACAAGCGGTCGTCAAATTTCAAGGCCCAGGGGATCTTCAAGGAGGGAGCCAAAAAGAAGATCAAGCAGGAGCGGGAGAACATCAAGCGGTGGGACGAGACCTTTCCGGGCCTGGCGCCCCGGGTTTTCGGCTACTACGAAAAGCTTGACACGGCGTCGCTTCTGGTGGAATTTCTAACCGGCTGCACTCTCGACCAGGTAGTCCTCACCGAGACCCAGGAGATCGTCCACAACGTGATCTTTCTGCTCGAGCAGACCCTGAGCGACATCTGGGAGACCACCCGGCAGCGGACAAGCTTCCGGACCGATTATATGGACCAGCTCCGGAGCCGGATGGCGGCCATCCGGCGAGTCCACCCCCATTTCCATCGCCCGTTCCGCCAAATCGAGGGGCTGGCCATTCCCGGGACCGATGAGCTGATCCAAATCTGCGCCGATATGGAAGGGACGCTGACGGCCCCCATGGCCATCTTCATCCACGGGGATTTCAACGTCAACAACATCGTTTACGACCACGCGGCCCAGCAGATCCACTACATTGACCTTTACCGAAGCCGCGACGCCGACTATGTTCAGGATGCCTCCGTGTTTCTGGCCTCGAACTTCCGCCTGCCCATCTTCGAGCCCCATATCCGGGTTCGGATCGACGAAATGATCACCCACTTCTGGGATCATTTCCGGTCGTTCGCCCGGCGGCACGGCGACACCACTTTCGAGGCCCGGATGGCCCTGGCCATGGCCCGATCGTTTTACACCTCCACCCGGTTCGAGCTCAACTACCGCTTTGCCCGGGACATGTTTCTCCGGGCTCATTTTCTCCTCGAGCGGCTGGCCGACCACCGGGAGGCGCCGCCGGAGACCTTCCGGTTTCCGGCCGAGATTCTCTACTCCTGACGCTAAAGGACATGCCCATGCCCATGCCGACCATCGGAGTTGTGGGAACCATAGGCGGCTGGTCCTCGGAGACCCTGGCCGACACGGTGGCCGAGGTCACCGGCCGCCGGATACTCATCGATTTGAAACGGATTCGCCTCGATCTTGAGACCGGACGGGCGATGCACAACGGCATCGACCTGTCCACCTTAGACGCCCTGATCATCAAAAAGGTCGGCGCCCGGTACTCGGCCGACCTCATCGACCGGCTCGAGATTCTCCGGTTTCTCAACGAACGGGGCCTGCCCATGTTTTCCGCTCCCCTGCCGATCATGCGGGTCCTCGACCGGCTCTCCTGCACGGTGACGCTCCGATTGGGGGGGATTCCCATGCCGGAGACCACCATCACCGAAGATCCCGAAGCGGCTCTGTCGGCGGTCGAGGCTTACGGCGAAGCGGTCTTCAAGCCGTTGTACACTTCCAAGGCCCGGGGCATGGAGGTCATCAGCGCCGGGCCGGAGGCCAGGGACCGGATCGCCGCTTATGCCCAAAATAACTCGATCCTTTACATCCAGAAAAAGATCCCCTTGCCGGAACGGGACCTGGGGATCGCCTTTCTCGGCGGCGAATACATGACCACCTACGCCCGGTGCAAAAACGGCGATTCCTGGAACACCACCACCCGGTCCGGGGGGAAGTATCTGGCGGCCGAGCCGGCCCCATCGACCATTGAGCTGGCCCGGAAGGCCCAGGCCCTCTTCGACCTCCACTTCACCTGCGTTGATGTGGCCGAAACCCCGGACGGCCCCCTCGTTTTCGAGGTCTCGGCCTTCGGCGGGTTCCGGGGCATCACCTCCACCAGCGGCATCGACCCGGCCCGACGGCTGGTGGACTACGTCATCGACCGGATCACGCCATGACCTTTCCGCCTCGGGCTCAGACGATCATCGACCAATACCGGGCGTCAACGCCGGCCAACACCGACCTCACCCTTCGATTCGGCCGGTGCCGGGTGGGCGTGAACGCCAGCGAGCCGGAGATCATCGACGAGCTGGCCGACTATTTCAACGCCTTTCTGGATGAAACGGACGGGGGGCCGGACATCCGGATCTCGGTCCACGAGACCGCCGCCCCGGAGCTGGCCCTGCCCTTTCAAATCAAGCCGCCCGACCCCGGCAAGACCAAAATCAAGGAGGAGTGGATCGACCTGCCCGGCGGCCGGGCCGTCCGAAAGCGGCTCACCGGGATGGTCTTCGTCTTCGGGGGCGGTGAGCACCTGGCGGCCGGCCCCTGCCGAAAAAACCTGAATCAGGTGGTCAACTTCATCAACAACCGCTACATCGAGTGGCTGCTCTGCCATGGATATCTTCTGGGCCACGCCGCCGGCGTGATCATGAACGGCCGCGGGCTGGGCCTGGCCGGATTTTCCGGGGCCGGGAAATCGACGTTGGCGCTCCACCTCATGAGCGCCGGGCCGGAGGCGAAATTCGTGAGCAACGACCGGCTCATGGTCCGGCGGGAAGACCATGGGGTCATTATGCACGGGGTGGCCAAGCTCCCCCGGATCAACCCCGGGACCGCGTTGAACAACCCGGACCTCCAGTGTATCGTGCCCCCGGCTGACCGGGACCGGTTTTCCGGCCTGTCAAAAGAGGCCCTCTGGACGGTGGAGCACAAGTACGACGCGCCCATTGATCAATGCTTCGGCCCGGACCGGTTTGTCCTCGACGGCCCCATGGACGCCCTGGTGATCCTGAGCTGGACCGGGGACGGCGGCGAGACGAGCCTCCGGCCGGTGACCATCGGCGAGCGGCGGGATCTCCTGCCGGCCTTCATGAAGTCCACCGGCCTCTTTTTTCTTCCCGACGGGGATTGCGCCCACCCCGATCCCACTCCCGAGGCCTACATCGAGACCCTGTCGGCCTGCACCGTTCTCGAGATCACCGGCCGGATCGACTTCGAGGCGGCGGTCGAGGCTCTCCGCGCATGGACATCCGGATCACCCGGACGGTAAGGCTCCCGGACCCGATCCGGCTGGCGCGTCTCCAGCGAAGTCCGGACCTCGGCCCCCGGGTCCTCTTCTTTTCCGGCGGAACCGCCCTCCGGGATGCCTGCGCCGAGATCATCGACTACAGCCACAATACGATCCACGTCATCACCCCGTTCGACTCCGGCGGCTCATCGGCCCGGCTCCGGGACGCCTTCCGGATGCCGGCCATCGGCGACGTCCGGAACCGGCTGTTAGCCTTGGCCGACCGGAGCCTCCACGGCAACCCCGAGATCTTCAAGCTCTTCGCTCACCGGCTCCCTGAAAACGGCGACGCCGGCGATCACCGGGAAACCCTCGACCGGATGATCCGGGGCCGGCATTCGCTGGTGGCCCGGATTCCCGATCCCATGCGGAAGATCATCCGCAACCACCTGAGCCGGTTTCGCCACCAGATGCCCGAGGATTTCGATCTGGGCAAGGCGAGTATCGGGAACCTGATCCTCACCGGCGGCTACCTGGACAACGGCCGGCACCTCGACCCCGTGATCTTCATCTTCTCGAAGCTCGTCCAGGTCCGGGGGATTGTCCGGCCGATGATCAACCGGGACCTCCACCTGGTGGCCGAGCTGGGCGACGGCCGGACGGTGGTGGGCCAGCACCGGCTCACCGGCAAGGAAACCGCTCCCCTGGATTCGCCGATCTCGCGCCTCTATCTGAGCCGGACCCGCCGGGACCCGGCCCCGATCCGGCCACTCATCCGCAACAAGATGAAAACCCTCATCGCTCAAGCCGACCTCTTATGCTACCCCATCGGGTCGTTCTACTCCAGCGTCCTGGCCAATCTCCTGCCGGCCGGCGTGGGGGATGCGGTCGCCGCCAACACCTGCCCCAAGGTCTTTATCCCCAACACCGCTCCCGACCCCGAGCTGGTCGGCCACACCGTCGATGACCAGATCGACCGGCTCCTGGATGCCCTCACCGCCGACGCCCCCGAGACCATCCGCCCGCGGGACGTGCTCCAGTTTCTCCTTCTGGACGAAGACACCCGCTATTACGGGGGCGGTCCCGACGAGGATCGCCTGAAGGAGATGGGGATCACCGCCCTCCATCTTCCGCTGGTCAGTGACCGAACCGCTCCGAGGATCGATGAAACCCGGCTGGTGCCGGCCCTGATGTC
>CAYNGG010000222.1:0-6858 GCA_964396575.1 uncultured Desulfobacteraceae bacterium
GGAGAGCCCGCCCCCGCCCGGGGCGGAGATTGCGGAGGCGGCGGTCGGGGGGTCGCCCCCGGGGGGGTTTTTGGCGGGCCGGGAGCCCCGCCACACCGCCGCCCTGAGCCCCTGGGGTCTGCTCCGGGAATGGCGGGTGTCGATCTCGGTTGCCGTCGGCCGGCATCGCTATACCCTGACCGGCCCGCAGACCGCTTATGGCCGGGGCCTGACCCTGGAAGCGGCCCGGACGGCCTGCGCCATGGAGATCGTCGAGCGGTTGAGCGCCTTTGCCTCCATCGGGCCGGCGGGCCTGGAAGGCTTTCTGAAGGACCATCCGCTCCGGTACGGGACTGTTGATACCTTGCGGCGTGAGGGGCTCACGGCCGTCGATCCGGACGACCTGGGGGCGGAGGTGAGCTGCCGTCACGAGCCGCTCTACTGGCTGGCCGGGGAGACCCCGGGCGGGGGCTCTGCCTGGGTCCCGGCCCAATGTGTCATCGTCTTTCCCAACCTGGACGAGGTGAGCATCCTGTCGGCGGGCCATTCCACCGGCCTGGCGTCGGGGATCTCGACTGACGGGGCCAAACGGAGCGCTCTGCTCGAATGCATCGAGCGGGATGCCGAGGCTACCGTCCCCTTCCACCCGGCCGACTGCTTCGCCCTGTCCGCGGACGGGGGCGAGGGGGCCGACCTGCTGGGCGACCTCCACGACCGGGGGATCGATGTCCGGTTCCGGAACCTGTCAAAAACATTTGGCATTCCCTGTTATCAGGCTTTCGTGACCGCCCCGGACGGCGGGATCATCCGGGGAGCCGGCGCCGATCTCGACGGCCGGCGGGCCATCCTGTCGGCGCTGACCGAAACCCCGTATCCTTATCCGTCGGGGCCGCCCTCCCGGCCGGCGCCGAGGGATCTTCCGGTCCGGTCTCCGTCAGACCTGCCCGATCTGTCCACGGGCACCCCGGCCGGTGACGTGGCGCTCATCGAGGCGATCCTGGCCGACGGTGGACGGACGCCGGTTTATGTTGATCTCACCCGGTCTGACCTGGGGTTTCCGGTGGTCCGGGCGGTGGTCCCCGGCCTGGCCCCGATGGCCGACTTCGACCGGTTTTCCCGGATTCCGCCCGGCCTGTTCGCCCGGTATCTCGACGCCGTCGGCCGATGAGGGCCGTCGATCTAATTCCCCTCGCCGCTCTAAATGACCCGCTCGGCGGGGATGCCCATTGACAGAATGGGCGTAACTTGATAAATATCCCCTATTTTGTGGATCGACGAGTTTTACCTTAATCTAGAAAGGGGGTGAGATTGCAAATGAAGAAATCCTTACTGGTCGCAACCATCGTGGGCTTGGCATTCGTCTTCGCCGCCGCCGGACTTTACGCCGGCACAACCGTTGGCGACGTCATCAAGATGCAGAACAAGGCCTACGAGTCGCATGAGAAGGGCATTGTGGAGTTCACCCACAAGAAGCACGCCGAGGACTACGCCAAAGCCAATCCGGACTTTTACAAGGACGGATGTGGCGCCTGTCATCACGATGACAAAGGTCAGCCGTTGACGGGTCTGAAGGCCGGCGACGAGGTCCAGAGCTGCATCGCTTGCCACAACAAGCCCGGTGAGAAGCCCAAGGGCAAAGATGCTCCGAAGCTGTCCAAGGAAGAGGAGCTTCAGTACCACGCCGAGGCCATCCACGACAATTGTCGGGGATGCCATCGCGAGTACAACCGGAAGAACAACACCCGGGCCGCGCCGACAAGCTGCTCCAAGTGCCATCCGAGGGAAAAGAAGTAAGCCTTCGGGCGGAATGATCCCAATGAAAAGGGAGACTCCTTCGGGAATCTCCCTTTTTTTGTGCCCAAACGGCGGGCCTTGTCGGCCCATCGCCGGCCGGTCCGGTGGGATTATTGCGCTCAGGGTTTGCGGGCGTCTCGGTAGCGGCGGGCGTTTCGAGCCATGGCCACGGCCCAGCCGGGCATGCCCAGGGCGTGGATGTGGGTATAGGTGGCCAGAACATTGTATCGGCATGCCCCGTCACGGCCACCGGTCAGGCCCGCCCCCCGTTTGACGTCGAAGACGAGATCATCTCCGTTCCCCTCCCAGGACAGGACCTTGGAATAGTGGAACTCGTGACCCCGGATGGTCGTGCCGGTGGGAAAAAACGGGTTGTCCCGGGCCGCCTCAACTATCGTATAGCCGTGCCCCTGGGGCCGTTTGGAGAACCCGAATCGGATCGGCAGAACATCGGCCATGGGGTACTCCGAGCCGTCCAGGCTGAGGGACCGGCCGAGGTACATCAGGCCGCCGCATTCAGCGTAGATCGGCAGTCCGGCCTCGGCGGCGGCGCGGAGCCCGGTCCGGAAGGACTGATTATCGGCCAGGGCCTGGGCGTGGGTTTCGGGAAACCCGCCGCCGATGTAGAGGGCGTCAACGTCGGGGAGACCCGGGTCGGTCAGGGGGCTGATAAAGAGGATATCCGCGCCGGCTTGCGCCAGGGCGGAAATGTTTTCCGGATAGTAGAACTGAAAGGCGGAATCCCGAATGATGCCGATGCGGGGCGGGGGGCCAGATTCAGCCGGCGGCGCTTCGGCGGCAGCCGGAAAAGGGGGGGCGATCATCGGCGCATCGGCGGCGCTCAGGGCGATCCGGAGAATGGTTTCCAGATCGAGATGGGCGTCGGCGAGGTCGGCGGCCGCCCCCACCGATTCTTGGGCCCAGGTGTGTTCCGGCGTGGGGATCAACCCCATGTGCCGTTCGGGAAAATACTCAGACTTGAGCTTGGGCAGAGCGCCCACCACCGGGACATCACAGTATTGCTCGATGGTTTCCCGAAGGTTTCGCTCGTGCCGCGGACCGGCCACCCGGTTGAGGATCACGCCGGCGATCCGGACATCCGGGTCGAACTGAATACACCCGCCCACCACCGCGGCCATGGTTCGAGTGGCCTTGGTGCAATCGACACAGAGCAGCACCGGCGCTTTGAGGAGCTTGGCCAGCTCCGCCGTGCTCGTGGTGCCCCGGGCGTCGATCCCGTCATAAAGTCCTCGATTCCCCTCGACGATGGCGATCGCTTCAGCCTCCGTCCGGTCGATGAAAGACCGGAGGATCTTCTCCCTATTAATTAAAAAGGTATCGAGGTTGTAACAGTCTCGACCGGCGGCCAGGGTCAGCCAGCCCGCGTCGATGTAGTCCGGCCCTTTTTTGTAGGGCGCCACCGTCTTTCCCCCGCGCCGGAACGCGGCGGCCAGACCGATGGACACGATGGTTTTTCCCGACCCGCCGCGCAGTCCGGAAACGACGATTCTGGGGCACGTCATGCTTTCACCCGAGCCGTGCGGCCGAGAACGGGGCCGGTGGCGGTCCGAAAGGGCGTGTTATCCTTCGTGCTCGGCCGCTGACTGCTTGCCGGTGCCCGTCAGGCCGTACATGGAGGTGGAGCCCGAGGACCAGTATTCCAGGACTTCGTCCTGCACCAGCTTGTTAACGATCTTCTTGGCCTCCCGGGGTTTCATGTCCAGGATTTTGCTCAGATCGTTAAAATAAAACTTCGATTTCGACTTCTGCTTTTTGGTCAGCGCGTCGACAATCATCTTTTTGGCCTCTTCGTATTCCATTTGAGACTCCTTTTCAGGGATGGGCGGGGGCCGCATGGTCGCGGCGCCCGCGCCCGGATTGATCGGTCAAGCTGTTAGAACTTGAACTGAGTGGTCTGACGCCAGGTGTAGTAAGCCGGATCCCGGAAGTCGTCGATCAGGTGGTGGGTGAACTCGAGACCGCATCTCTCGAAGAACCGCTCCCAACTGATCCGCTCGGCCCAGTCGCCCAGCCGCTCATACTTGTTAGCGCCCTGAGAATAAGCATCAACGATATGCTTGATGGCCTCGGTGGTCTTGGGCCACCGCGGAGCCTCGTTGGGGATGAAGGCCACCACGACCTTGGAGAACTTGGGGGCGGTGATCCGGTTGGAGACCTTGCCGCCTACCATCAGGACGATGCCGTCGCCTTCCTGGTCGGCCAGGGGCATGCCCGGGCACATGGTGTAGCAGTTGCCGCAGAACATGCAGCGCTCATTCTTAACCGCCACGCTGTTGACCTTCTTCCCGTCCTCCAGCTCGACCTTGGTGGGCCGAACGGCGGCAGTGGGGCAGGCGGCGACCGCCAGCGGAATCTCGCACATCTTGTCCAGGTACTCGTGGTCGAGCATCGGGGGCTTGCGGTGATAGCCGAGGATGGCGATGTCGGAGCAGTGGACCGCGCCGCACATGTTGAGGCAGCAGGCCAGGGAAACCCGGAGCTGGGCCGGCAGGCGCATATTCTGGAAGTCGTCGAACAGGACGTCCATGGTCGCCTTGACCGGGCCGGATGCGTCGGTGGCCGGGGTGTGGCAGTGAATCCACCCCTGGGTGTGAATGATGTTGGTCACGCCGGCACCGGTGCCGCCACGGGGGAACTTGAACGATCCGCCATCGAACTTCCGGCTGGCCAGATCCTGCTTCAGGGGCTCGACCTTGTTCTTGCTGTCCACCATGAACTCGATATTGTTCCGGGTGGTGAAGCGAAGGTAGCCGTCGCAATGCTTGTCGGCAATCTCACAGATCTCGCGGATATGGGAGACGCTCATGAGGCGGGCTCCGCCCACGCGGACGCTATAGCACTCGTCGCCGGACTCGGCCACGTGAACCAGAACGCCGGGCTCGAGGATCTCGTGATACAGCCATTTGCCCTTATTGGCCTTGATGACCGGCGGGTAGAATTCTTCATAAAATTTCGGACCGATATCGGTGATCCGGTCTTCCATCGGCTTGTCGGGATTGTATCCGGAAGAAATAAACGCCATGTTGTACCCTCCTTATCTCTGGTGGTGTTTTCTGTATTCCTTGACGTCGCGCTCGAATCCGCCCGGAACCTCTTCTTCCTTCCAGAAGATGTAGGGGTTGTGGCGCGGTTCCTGAACCATCCGCGGGTCGGGATCGATGCCCGTGACTTCCAAAAGCCTCTGGAAGCCCTGGCGCTTCATCAGCTCACCGAGCCGCTCGCGGTTTTTGCCCTCTTCCATCCACCAATCCCAGATGTTCTCGATGACTTCCTTGATCTCATCGTAGGGATCCGCCACCCTAACAAAGGGGACCAGCATGGTGCTCATCTGAGCGCCGTCGAGGATGGGAGCCTTGGCGCCGACCAGAATGGAGCATCCTCTGTCTTCGCCGATCCGCAGAGCCCGCGGCATAACATTGATGCAGTGCATACACCGGGTACATTCCTTGTTGTCGATCTTGAGCTCCTTGCCCTCCATCCACATGCACTGGGTGGGGCAGAGGTCAATAACCTCCTTGTTGATGTCGAAGGCGCCCCAGTCCCGGCCGGCATGAGCGTTGCCGTTGGGCTTCAGCTCGCCGCCGATGTACGCCTGGACCGCTTCCTGATCGATGCGGATGTCATCTTTCCAGGTGCCGATAAAGGACATGTCGGCCCGGGCGATGGAAGCCACGCAGCAGTTGGGACAGCCATCGAACTTGAACTTGAACTTATAGGGGAAGGCCGGGCGGTGGAGCTCGTCCTGATACTCGTTGGTCAGAGTATGACACAGGTGCTGAGTGTCGAAGCAGGCGTATTCACACCGGGCCTGGCCAATGCAGTCAGCCGGGGTCCGAAGGTTGGATCCGGAGCCGCCGAGGTCCTGACCCATGTTGTGGGTCAGCTCATAGAAAACTTCCTCGAGCTGGGGGGTGGTGGTCCCCAGGAAGATGATGTCCCCGGTGGAGCCGTGCATGTTGGTGATTCCGCTGCCCCGGAGCTCCCAGAGGTCGCAAATCTTTTTCAGGTATTCGGTGGTGTAGAATTTCCCGGCGGGTTGAGCGACCCGCATGGTGTGGAAATGGGCTACGCCGGTAAACTGTTGCGGCTGATCACAGTACCGGCCGATAACGCCGCCGCCGTATCCGAAGACCCCCACGATACCGCCGTGCTTCCAATGGGTCGTACCATCCTTATAGGACAGCTCCAGAACGCCGAGGAGGTCCTCGCAGACGTCCGCGGGGATCTGATAGTCGATGTTCTTCTCGTTTTTGGCCCGTGAATCGGCTTCCTGCTTGATGTCGGACACGAAACTCGGCCAAGGGCCGGATTCCAGTTGGTCCAGCAATGGGGTTTCATGCTTCATGGTCTTACCTCCGTTTTAGTAATGATCGTACTTTTCCAAAAAATTCGAGATATCACCTTCCCTACCGTAACGATCCTGTTTCTGGTCACCTCCTCTCAATCTCTGGGATATTTTCATGATATGGTGTTATAATTTCATTTTCATCACTATAGCTACAATAATCAAAGATGCAGATATAGTGGGAAAGCGAAATTTTGTCAACATGAATCCTGACGATTTCATGAATTTCGGTTTGCGGATTTAACCGATTGCGTTATCATTCGATCCGCCGGTCGGTGCAGGCTCATTTTAATCTGCTGGATTAAATCGGTTTTTTTAAGATTATACCGGAAAAACGCCAATCATCCGGGCATCGCCATTTTTTTGTGATAATACTTTGAACATTCGGATGGACACTCGATAGCCCGATGGGTCCGGATTCACGGACCCCCTTTGGAAGACCCAGATTTCCAGAACACCGGGGAATGGAAAGATTGACACGCTTTGATCGCTATGATAATTCTTCAAAAATGTATAGAAATATACTTCATAGCCGTCACTTGCGATTCAGGGAAAACGGGGGCTTGGCATGACAGAACAAAAGCAAACAAACGATACCACCCGACAGGGACAGACATCCGAAGGCGGTCAGAACATCCGCGAAGCGGGTGCCGACGATGTCTTCGACCTCGACGCCGAAACCATCATCGCTCCCCAGGAGCAGCCCGACGAGACCATCG
>CAYNGG010000223.1:0-6846 GCA_964396575.1 uncultured Desulfobacteraceae bacterium
TGGCGGGAAAACGATCGGAGATGGCGGGAGAACCAGAAAACAACGGATCGAATCCTGAACAAGCTGGAGCAAATCGATAGGCGCCATGCCACATCCATCGGCGCATTGGGGGCCCGCTGGGGTCTGCGAAGCGAGGCAGCCTGGCGAAACGGACTCAAGGCGATTCTTGAGTCTTCCTTTAATGTCACGGTGGAACGATTTCAGGATTTCGACTACGACGGCGTCGTCTTCGGCCGGCCTGACCAGATCGAGCTGGACGTGATCATCCACAACGGGGACGTGATCCTCTGCGAGATCAAGTCGGCAATGACCAAGGCCCAACTCTATGCCTTCTGGCGAAAGACCCAATTCTACGAGAAGGTCCACGATAGGCGGGTCAACCGAAAGCTGTGCATTACCCCCTATATCGAGGACCGGGCCGCCGAGGTCGCCCAGGAGCTGGACATCGAGGTTTACAGTTTCGCCGACGAGGTCCGGATCGACCCGGCCGACTGATCATCCGAGGCCGGGCGTTTGAGAGGAATCTCCCATTTTTTCATATACTTCCAGACGGCGGTCCGGCTGACCCCGAGGCGCCGGGCCGCTTCCGCTTTATTCCAGTCGCAGGTCTCCAAGAGCGCCACCAGCTCGTCCCGATTCAAGGAGTCCCGGGTGGGGGCCGCCCCTTTTGGCTCCGTTTCCGAAGCGGCGGCGGGCCGGAAAGCCATCCGGCGGATTTCCACGGGCAGGTCGAAGAGGTCGATCTGGGCCGCCTCACAGAGGACAAAGGCGTGCTCCACCGCGTTTTCCAGCTCCCGGATGTTTCCGGGCCAGGGGTAGTCCATGCAGATCCGCATAGCCTGGGGGGATGCGGACCGGATTGCCTTGCCGGTCTTTTTCCGGAGCCGGCCGATGAAGTGGTCCATCAGGAGCGGAATGTCCTCCTTCCGGTGCCGCAGAGGGGGAAGGCGGATGGGAAAGACCTTCAGGCGGTAGTAGAGATCCTCACGGAACCGGCCGTCACGCACCCATTCGTAGAGGTCCCGGTGGGTGGCGGCGATGATCCGGATGTCCACCGTCCGGGAGCGGGACTCGCCCACCCGCTCGATGCGGCGCTCCTGGAGCGCCCGGAGGAGCTTGACCTGGATCAGGGGGCTGATTTCGGCGATCTCGTCAAGAAAGAGAGTCCCGCCGTTAGCCGCCTCGAACCGCCCCACCCGGTCCCGAACCGCGCCGGTAAATGCCCCCCGGACATGGCCGAACAGCTCGCTTTCCAGGAGAGACTCGGGCAGGGCCGAGCAATTGACGGTGATCAGGGGGCCGTCGGCCCGGTCCCCGTTGTAGTGGATGGCCCCGGCCACCAGCTCCTTCCCGGTCCCGCTGTCGCCCTGAATCAGAACCGTGGCCTCCGAAGCCGCCGCCGCCCGGATGGCTTCATAGACCGTCTGCATGGCGTGGCTCTTGCCGACAATGTTGCCGAACCGGTGCCGCTCGGCCAGCCGGCGGTCGGCCTCCTCCGCCCGCCGCCGGGCCCGCTCGATCTCGGTGAGATCCGTGACCGTCTCGATCACCCCCAGCCGGGTTCCATCCTCGTCCTCGACCACCCGGGCGTTTTTCAGGACCGAAACGTTGTGGCCGTCCTTGTGCCGGAGCATACACTCCTTGTGGTCCACGGCCCCGTGCTCGAAGATCCCGCATTCGCCCACCCCGGTGGGGCACTTCCGGCCGAAGCAGCGGTTGAACCCGAGGATGCCGCAGGTCTTCCCGATGGCATCCTCGGCCCGAAAGCCGCTGATCCGCTCCATGGACCGATTCCAGGCGGTGATCCGGCCTTCCACATCCAGGGTGAACGCCCCATCGGCCATGGCGTCGAGGAGGAGATGGAGAAACCGGCAGTCGAGCCGCGCCGGTGGTGTCACCACAATGACCTCCGTTTTGGTTGCGTTATGGTAACGTTACTTTTAACGCTAATTCCTGGCCATCCCCGGCGTCCCGCCACTTTCACAAGCTTGTCAAACGTCAGGGGGATATCCATAAAAGTCTTTCGAATCAGATTGTTGATAAGAAACCCGATATCCCGGCAAACCGATCCGAGAGCCGATTATCGATTCTGGCACGGGTCTTGATAGAACACAAGGGAAAAGCGGGCCGGATCGAGAGGATGGTCCGGCGAGCCGCTGATGTTTACCTGATTGTTCGGAGGCCGAGATGCCCCAGATTCGCTCCCCATTCACCGACCCGCTGGCCCGGCGCCTTGGCGAGGGCGTCGCCCTGATGGAATGCGGCGCTCCCTGGTGTGCTCCGTGTCGGCTCCAGCGGCCCATTGTCGAGTCGGTGGTCCGCCGGCATCGGGGGCGGGTCCGGGTCATCCCCGTTAATGTGGAGGCCGAGCCCGACCTGGCCCGCCGCCTCAAGATCCGGAGCATTCCAACGCTTGTTCTGTTCGCCGATGGCCGGGAGCAGCAACGGCTCGAGGGCCTCCACCCGGCCGAAGCGATCACCGAAGCATTGGAGGGGGCCCTGGCGGTTCGGTCCGACAAGGCTCCCTCGAACCGATAACCGAACCATCCGACCTCTAAGGAGACGAGCATGGCAACCTGTGTCAATCATCCGGACCGTGAAACCCGGTTCATGTGCATGAAGCACGGCATTCACCTCTGCGAAGAGTGTCTCGAATGCCGCGATCCCAATATCTATTGCAAATTCCGAACGGCTTGTCCCATCTGGTTCATGCAGAAGCGGAAACAGAGCTGGGAGAAAGAGGATCGACGGGCGGCCGCCGAGGCCGATGCCCGATATCAGGTGAGCTTCGCCCCTGACGGTCAGACCGCGAGCGCCCCGGCCGGCACCACTCTGCTGGACGCGGCCCGGTCCGCCGATGTCCCCATCAATGCCTCCTGCAACGGCAAGGGGTCGTGTGGTAAGTGCAAGCTCATCATCGAATCGGGCGAGGTGACGGCGGCGGACTCGCCGCTGCTGACCGACGGAGAGAAGGAGAAGGGCTATGTCCTGGCCTGTCAGACGACCGTGAACGGGGACGTCTCCGCCCGGATTCCCCCTGAAATGGTGGCCCGGCGCCTCTCTGCCGCCGGGATGGGGGAGGCGGCCACGGCCCGGCTCAAGGGTTTGGTCACCGACATTCGCCCCATGCTCCGGGAGGTCCCCCTGGAGCTCACCCCGCCGGACTTAAGCGATTCGGTGAGCGACATGGACCGGCTCCGGCGCGGGCTCCGGAAGGCCGGGGAAGACACCGATCAGCTCTGCACCGGCCTCCCGGTGGTCCGAGACCTGGCCGCCGCCATGCGGGATGATAATTTTCACCTGACCGCCCACGTCACCCGCCGGCGCTGCTCCTTCGAGGTGGTCCGGGTAACGCCGGGCCCGCCCCCTTCCCGCTCCCTGGGGCTGGCCGTGGATGTGGGCACCACATCCATTGTGGTTTACCTCGTGGACATGGCCGACGGGGAGGTCCTGGCCGCCTCATCGGGCCACAACCGCCAGGCCGCCTGCGGGGATGACATTATCAACCGGATCGTCTGCGCGGAAAAGGACGGGGTGAAAAAGCTGAGCGCCATGGCCCGGTCCACCATCAACAGCCTGATCCGGGAGGCCCTGGCCGGGATCGGGGCCGATAAGGCGGAAATCCACAACATCGTCCTGTCGGGAAATACCACCATGGCTCACCTGCTTCTGGGGATCGAGCCCCGGTACATCCGCCGGGAGCCCTACATCCCCACGGTATCGGAGTTTCCCGTCATGAAGGCCGGGGAAATCGGGCTGACGGCCGATCCGATGGCGGCGGTCTTTGTCATGCCCGGCCCGGCGAGCTACGTCGGCGGGGATATCGTCTCCGGACTCCTTTACGCCGGATTCCACCGGGAATCTCCGCTGACCCTGTTCATCGACATCGGGACCAACGGCGAGATCGTGTTGGGCAACGAGGAATGGCTCCTCACCGCATCCTGCTCGGCCGGCCCGGCCTTTGAAGGCGGCGGCATCCGCTGGGGGATGCGAGCCGAAGCGGGGGCCATCGAAAATGTGACCATCGACCCGACTACCGGTATAGCCGCCTGCACCACCGTCGAAGACGCCCCGGCCCGGGGGATTTGCGGCTCCGGGATGATCGACCTGATCTCCGAAATGCTCGTAGCCGGGGTCATCGACCCCAACGGCAAATTCCGACTCGCTGACGATCACCCCCGGATGCTTCGGCACGGTGATGAGCGGGTTTACGTCATTGCTGATACCGACGCCACCGAGATGGGCGAGGAGATCGTCTTCTCCGAGTCGGACATCGACAACCTGATGCGGAGCAAAGGGGCCGTCTATGCCGGCTTTATCGTTCTGCTCGGCGAGGCCGGGCTCGACTTCTCGATGGTCGATCGGGTCTATATCACCGGCGGGTTCGGCGAGGTTCTCAACATTGACAAGGCCGTGATCATCGGCCTGCTCCCGGACATCGACCGGGAGAAATTCCGCTACCTGGGCAACAGCTCCGCGGCGGGCGCCTACATGGCCCTGCTGTCGGAAACCCTTCGGAAAGAGGCGGTCGAGGTGTGCAACCAGATGACCTACATCGATTTTTCGAGCAATCCTCGATTCATGGATGAATTCACGTCCGCCCTGTTTCTCCCGCACACGAACGGGAGCGCCTTTCCGACCGTCCAGGCCAAACTCCACCACTGAGCGCGGCGGCCCGAAGGCCATCGACGGGCGCCGGGAAAGGAGAACCCATGAACACCGTAATCGGATCACCCAAGCAGGAAGCCAAAATCGCCGAGATGGGAGAGCTTGCCCATCGGCGCTTTCCCCACATCGAAGCCATCGCCTTCAAGGGGGCCTTCCGGTTTGCCATCCGGGAGGCCTTACGCCAGCGCGGCGGTACCGACTGGGGAACCGTGGTGACCATGCCGGCCTCAGCCCGCCGGGCCTTTTTCGAGCTCATCCTGAAGGAGGCGACGCCCCACCTGAAAAGCATGGGGCTCGATCCGGCGTCAATCGAGGAGCTCCAGGCAAAATTACGCTCCCAGAACGAGAAGTACCTGATTTCCTGAAGGAGGACACCATGTGGAAGATCCTGAAATGGATCAACAAAAATCTGATCATCGCCATACCGGCCATGATGGTCGCCGGGCTCCTATTTGGCCTGGCCTATCCGGCCGGCTTTCTCAAAGGGCTCATCATCCCCTTTACCTTTCTGATGGTTTATCCGATGATGGTGAATTTGAAGATCAAAAAGGTCTTTGAGGGGGGAGACTTCCCGGCCCAGGCCCTGACCCAGATCATCAATTTCGGGATCATCCCGTTTCTGGCCTTCGGGCTGGGGATCGCCTTTTTCTCCCCCCATCCGGACCTGCCCTTTGGGCTGAGCCGGTTTTTCACCGAGCACCAGCCTTACATGGCCCTGGGACTGCTTTTGGCCGGGCTGGTGCCCACCTCGGGGATGACCATCTCCTGGACCGGGTTCGCCCGGGGCAACATCGCCGCGGCGGTGAAGATGACCGTCATCGGCCTGACCATCGGCTCAATCGCCACGCCGTTTTACGTGGAGGCATTGCTGGGAGCCGAAATCGAGGTCAACATGGTTGCCGTGATGCGGCAGATCGTCATCATCGTTTTCATCCCCATGCTCGCCGGGTTTCTCACACAGCAAGCGTTGGTAAAGCGATACGGGATGAAGGCCTTTTCCGAATCCTGGGCTCCGCGCTTCCCGGCCCTGTCCACCGTGGGCGTGGTGGGGATCGTCTTTATCGCCATGGCCCTGAAGGCAAAGGCCATCGCCGCCGCGCCCCAGATGCTCCTGTTCATCCTCATCCCCCTGTTGGTGATCTACGTCATCAACTACGGCCTGAGCACCCTGGTGGGCAAGCTCTTTCTGCCCCGAGGAGATGCCATTGCCCTGGTTTACGGATCGGTGATGCGGAACCTCTCCATTGCGCTGGCCATCGCTATCAACGCCTTCGGCCCCGAAGGCTCCAGCGCGGCCCTGGTGATCGCCATCGCCTACATTATCCAGGTCCAGTCGGCCGCCTGGTACGTGAAATTCTCCGACCGGATTTTCGGTCCGCCGGTTGCTCCCGAGCCACGCCCGGGCGTGGAGCCCGCGCCTCAGCATGTGGAGCCGGCATCTTGCCGGCCCGAGCCACGCCCGGGCGTGGAGCCCGCGCTCCAGCCTGTGGAGCCGGCATCTTGCCGGCCCCCGGAGTTTCAGCACATTTTATACGCCACCGACCTGTCCGACACCGCCCGGCACGCTATCAATTATGCGTGCAGCATCGGAAGCCGGTATGGCGGAAAAGTCACGGTGCTCCACGTGGTCCCGGATATCCTCGAGGAATACGCATCCGAGGCGGGGATGGACATGGGGGAGCGCCTCGGCCGGAAGGTGGAAGACTACAATGACAAAAGCATCCGATTGGCGGCCCAGGCGGTTCGGGAGCGAATCCAGGAGACGGCCCGGCGGATTCAGGACAAGCTGCCGAGCTGTCCCTTGAACACCGCCGATGTCCTGGTCAAAGTGGGCAATCCAGTCCAGCGGATCGTCACCGAAGCCGAGACCGGACCCTATGACCTGGTGATCATGGGGGCCCACGGCCGGGGACGATTCGAATCCATGATGGTCGGCAACGTCACCCGCGGCGTCATCCAGAAATGTACCAAACCGGTGCTGATCGTGCGGCTGCCATCGGCGGCGTGAGCCACCAGGAATTTGATAGCGGGCCTTGATAAAACAGGATTGGAAATGATAAAGCGTTCACGAGAGGTTTTTGCTGGCAATTGGTGGATCGAACAGAAATGCTAACCGGAAAGGAGCCCCCCATGTCTGAAACCGCTTCAAAGGGTAGTGTGTTGGAAAAAATCGGCTTT
>CAYNGG010000224.1:0-6834 GCA_964396575.1 uncultured Desulfobacteraceae bacterium
TCGGCCGGAGACGGCGAAACGGACTCGGGCTCGGGGACCGGGGGCTCCGGCGTCGGCTCCGCATCGACCAGCCGGTCGGGGACAGCGTCGCCAAAAAGCTCGAACGCCTCGCTAGGCCCGGAAGCCCCGTCCGTCCCGATTCCCTCGGTTGACGGGGACGTCTCAACCGGCGGGGGGGACGGCTCGGCGGCCGCGTCGAGCTTGCCGGCGGCCTCCGGATGGCTCAGCGCCCAGTGGAGCTCGTCATAGCCATCCGGTCTAAAGTAAGGAGTGCCGTCCAAGGCCCCCTGGACGGCGGAAATGAGGGCCTTGAGCATGTCCACCGCCCGAAGAGCCAGATCCGGGTATCCGCCTTCGTAACGGATTTCCCCGTCCCGGACCTGGCTCAGAATGGACTCGGCCCGGTGAGCAAGGTCCGAAATGAGGCTCAGCTCCAAAAAGGCGGAAGTGCCTTTAATGGTATGAAATGCCCGGAAAACGGTGCTGATCGCATCGGTGTCGTCAGGGTTGACCTCCAGGGCCAGCAGGGTTTCCTCGGCATTGGCGATGAGATCGGCGCTTTCAGTGATAAAGGCCCCGACCAGCTCGGGGTCCGCCGCGGCCGGCAGCGTGAGCGGCTCCGACCCGGCGGCGGTGTCCGTAGAGGCGACCGGCCGGTCGGCCCCATTAGAGGACTGAGGACTGAGGTCGGGGGCGGATGCCTCGGGTGCTGGCTCCGGCTCGGCCTTATGCTCCGGGAGGCCTCCGAGGTCTCCAAAGTTTTTGAAACCTCGGAGGTCTTCCCCCGCCGACACGGCGTCCGGCTCGTCGGCTTCAGGACCGGGAGTATCGGTCATACCCGGCTCGACCTTTCCCGCTTCCTCAAGGGCGTGCATGGCCGCCTCGATCCGGTCTCCGATCCCGGTCAGAACCGCTTCGGCCGCCGGGCCGTCGGATGCACCGACCAAATCCCGGCCGACGTCCTCGGCGGCCTTCCGAACCTGGTCCCGGGCGATCTCGGGCAGGGACGGGTCCGCCGCGAGCGCCTCCAGACTCTCGGCCAAGCGAGCTATCTCAGCGTCATCGCCCGGCTCGATCTGGATCAGCAGCGCCGCCGCATCATTGAGAGATGAGCTCAAGAGTGCCTCCACAGCTTAGGTGATAGGCTATAGGTGATAGGTGATTGGTCATGGGACACACCCATAACCCATAACCCATGACCCATTACCTAATGACCGGTCTGACGCAATCGGCGTATGCACGGCGAATCGGCCGGAGCCACACGCGCCGTGATCACGCCATGGCGTGGCTGACGTTGTATTGATTTTTCCGGGATTGAGCAACATGTTTTTATCCTTATCCCATCTCCAGAACACGGCATCGGCGCCAAACCCATCCTCTAAAGGAGAGGGGGAGTTTAGACCTCCGAGCTTTGGAAACCTCGGATGTCTAAACTTCAGGGAAGAGGGTTAGGTCTGACGCCCAACCCCTCTTCCCGGAGTCCGGACGCGACCCGGCAACGAGGCCCTCGGCGGGTCAGGTCAAGTTGGGGATCATGGTTTTCAGAAAGTTCTTGTCGTCCTCATCGATCTTCCGCAGCCCTTCCATGAGCAAGTGCATGAAGTCGCCGATCTCCGCGGCCTCCATCTCCTCCGCCGACAAGCCGGGGATGAATTTAAACCGGCCTTCCCGGGCCTTCAGCAGCTCGAAAAAAGCATCCTGCCCGTCGAGGTTCCGGAACCGGGCGCTCACCAGCTCCCCCTCTCTGAAAGAGAGGTAGGCCGACTCCCGGGGCAGCTTCAGAGTCAGGACCCCGGTTTTCTGGTTGACGTTCAAGGTCTGAAACAGCTCGGCCGGGGGCATTTCCGAAAGCTTGCCGGTCATCCCCGAGGCGAATTCCTCGGATCGGGCCATGTTGATCTCGGCCATCCGCCGGGCCAGAAGCCGGGTGAAATTAAGCTGGAGCATGGGAATCTCGTTGATGACCCGCTTAAAGTCCTTGGCGCCGATGTACAAAACGGTGGCGGGCTCGACCACCTTGATGGTGGCCCCCACCGGGTCGCCGCTCAAGAGGCTCATCTCGCCGAAGACCTCCCCGCCTCCCATGAAGGCGATGCTCATCCCGTCCTCGCTCAAAACCTCCACCCGCCCGGAGACGATGATAAACAGGTTCCGGCCCGGATCCCCCTTCCGGAGGATGATATCCCCATCACTGTATTTGTCCAGTCGCAGAAAGGAGACCAGGTCCTGAAGCTCGTCATCGCTCAGATTCTTGAAGATGGAAAAGCCGCGCAACAATTCGATGACCGCTTCCATGGAGGCGGCGGCGCGTCCCGGCTCCTCGGCCGGGGGCACCGGCCGGGCGTCGGGATAGGCCGCCGGCCGATACTTAAAATGGATCCGCCCGGTGCAACCGGTACAACGAAAAACCGGATCAGGGTCCTTCATCCGGCTCCGGCGGTTGAGAATCTTGACCAGATCCTTGGCCAGAATCAGGCAGGGGGCCTTTCCGGGCGGCACCAGGAAAATCTTGCCGGAGAGCTGGAGCTCGTCGCCGGCGGTGTACAACGGGCAGTTGTCATCTTTGGTGATCACAAACATCGGCGCGGTTCTTGATGTCGCTTCCGCCCCTTTCTTTTCCTGGGCTCGCAGGTGCCGGTCGAGATCGAGCACCTGCTGGTCCACCGTTCTGCCCTCCGAAGCGACGTCGCCGGCGGGCGTCACCTGAACCGCCTTTCCGCAGTGAGCACACGCTACCGGCGCCTCAGCCGAGCCTCCCCCATCGTCCTCGAGGTCGAAATCCGCCCCGCAATGTTCGCACGTCACCTTCATGATGAGCCCATTCCTCGCGTTTGCGGCAGGATGCCGCGGCCACTCAGCCAGGATGCCCGCGGCCACTCAGCCAGGCATCACAGGGGAATTGTGATGGAATAGCGCCGCCCCCCCCGAGCCACTACCAGGGCGGCCGTCGCGCGGTGCCGGTGACCGATGGCGGCCCGGTAGAAGTCGGCCACATCGTCCATGTCGGCGTCCCCGATCTTCAAGAGCCGGTCACCCGGCTGAACCCCCACTTCCTTGATGGGCGATCCCGGCCGAACCTCCGTGATGGTCAATCCCGCCGCGTTCTCTTTCCGGACCCGAAGGCCGAAAAGGGAATAGGCGAGCCCAGCCGCCCGCTCCGGAGGAAACTCGGCGGTGACGACGCTTATCCGCCGGGTTTTCCCCCCTTTGCGCCGGAGCTCCACCGCCAGGGGCTCACCAGCGGGAACCCCCCGCAGCGCCATCCGGAAATCCCGGGCCGATGCCACCGGCTGACCGTCCACGGTCCGGATGATGTCGCCGCTCCGAATCCCGGCCGCTTCCGCCGGGCTGTCCGAATCCACGGATCGGACCAGCACCCCGCCCCCGTCAGGCAGGTCCAGATACCGAGCCATCCGCCGATCCACATCCTGAACGCCAACCCCCATCCAGGCCGGGATCACCTCTCCGTATTGGATCAGGTCCGCCACGATCCGCCGGGCCTGGTCAATCGGGATCGCAAATCCGATCCCCTGAGCCTTCGCGTAAATAGCGGTGTTGACCCCGATCATCTCGCCGCGGACGTTCAACAGGGGCCCGCCGCTGTTGCCGGGGTTGATGGACGCATCGGTCTGGATGAAGTGGTGATAAATCCGGTCCTCGGTCCGGATGCTCCGGTCAACGGCGCTGACCACGCCGGTGGTGACGGTGTGGGAAAATCCAAAGGGATTTCCAATGGCAATGACCGTCTCGCCGATCATCAGGTCCCCGGCCGTCCCCATCCGGACTTCGGGCAGGCTCCCCTCGGCATCGATCCGGAGGACGGCAAGGTCCGTGGGAGGGTCGGTCCCGACGACCTCGGCGGAAAACTCCCGCTCATCCTGGAGGGTCACCGCAATCCGTCCGGCCGGGGCCACCACGTGGGCGTTGGTCAGAATCAGCCCCTGGTCCCCGTCGATGATCACCCCCGACCCCAGGCTGTCCCGCTGGTATCGCCGCTCCATCCGGGGCTCGAAGAAGTCCCGGAAAAAGGAGTCGAAAAAGGGGTTTCCGCCGAAGCCCGGAAAGGCCCGGACCTGGACTTCCACTTCCGAGCTGATGTTGACCACGGCCGGCCCGACCTCGCGAACCGTCCGGACCACGGCGTTTTCCCGAGGGACCGGCCGGCCGGCACAAACCCCCGGCAACCCGAGAATCACAATCAGGATCGCCAGGCATCTCACGTTTTTTTTTCGTCCCATATAATTTACAGGTGGCATTCCTCTGGAATTTTTTCTATAATCTTCGGTTCTGATTCCTGGCCCGGTCAGCCGGGCCGACCATTGGACCGAAACGCTTATATCCACTCTGCTATATCATGAACATTAAAAGCATTCAAGCCATCTTACCGCTTGTGGAAACGCCCAGCCGATACATCGGCGGAGAAATCAACGCGGCAGCCGCCAAGACCGACGACGCCTCGCTCCGGATCGCTCTGGCCTTTCCGGACCTCTACGATATCGGGACATCCCACTTCGGGCTCCAGATCCTCTACCATATCCTGAACCGGGAGCCCGGAGTGGTCGCGGAACGGGTTTTCGCCCCGGCCCCGGACATGGAGAGCCATCTCCGGCGGGCCGGTCTCCCCCTGACCACCCTGGAATCCGGCCGGCCGGTGGGCCAGTGCCAGATGGTGGGGTTCAGCCTCCTCTATGAGCTCAACTATACGGCCATCCCGACCATTTTGGATTTGTCGGGAATTCCGCTGCTGGCCCGGCAGCGGGACGAGGCCCATCCGCTGATCCTCGCCGGAGGGCCGTGTACCGTCAACCCGGCGCCGGTGGCCGACCTCTTCGACGCCATGGTCATCGGAGAGGGGGAGGCGGTGATCCTGGAGATCGTCCGGGCCTGGCTGGCCTGGCGAGCGGGGGGCGGAAACCGGTCCGACCTCCTGACGGCCCTGTCGGCCATTGAAGGGGTTTACGTTCCCCTGGTGGCCGACGCCGAGACGAGCCCATCCCGCGTCCGGCGCCGGGTGGTGCCGGACCTGAACACGGCTCCCTTTCCCGACGCCCCGGTCCTGCCCTTCGGCCGGCCGGTTCACGACCGGCTCCGGCTCGAGATCGCCCGGGGCTGCACCCGGGGCTGCCGGTTCTGTCAGGCCGGGATGATCTACCGGCCAGTGCGGGAACGGTCCCCGGACCGGATACTCGATCTGGCGGCCGCGTCCCTGTCGGCCACCGGCTACGAAGAGATGTCCCTGCTGGCCCTGAGCGCCGGGGACTACACCGCCATCGGCGACCTCACCACCCGCCTGATGGGCCGGTGCGAGGGAGCCCACGTGGCCGTCTCTCTGCCATCCCTCCGGGCCGGCACCCTCACCCCGGAGCTGATGCACCAGATCCGCCGAGTCCGGAAGACCGGCTTCACCATCGCCCCCGAAGCCGGCAGCCAGCGGCTCCGGGACGTCATCAACAAGACCATCAGCGAGGCCCAGATCTTCGACACCATTGCCGACGCCTTTTCGTTAGGCTGGACCGGGATCAAGCTCTACTTTATGATCGGACTGCCCACCGAGACCGACGCCGACATCGACGCCCTCGTCGATCTGGTCCACAGAGCCGCCCGCCGGCCGGTCCGGGGCGGAAACCGCGGCCGGCGCATCACCGTGAGCATCGGAACCTTCATCCCCAAGGCCCACACCCCCTTTCAGTGGGCGCCCCCCCTCCACCCGACCGAATCGGCCGACCGGCTCGCCCGGCTCCGGTCGGCCCTCCGGAAACCGAATATCCAGGTGAAGTGGCAGGACCCCCGGATCAGCCTCCTGGAGGGCCTCTGGGCCCGGGGCGACCGGTCCCTCTCCCGGCTTCTCCTGACCGCCTACCGCCTGGGCTGCCGGCTCGACGGCTGGAGCGACCATTTCGATATGGACCGCTGGACCGCCGCCTTTAAAGCCGAGGGGATCGACCCGGTGGCGACGGCATCCCGGCCGCTTTCCCCAACAACGCCCCTCCCCTGGGACAACGTGGACGTGGGGGTAACCAAAGCATACCTGACCGCGGAATGGGAACAGGCCCGGACCGGCCAGCTCACCCCGGACTGCCGAACCGGGGTCTGCGGCGGGTGCGGCGTCTGCGATTTCGAAACCATCCGGCCGCGGCTCCATCCCCCGGCCGAACGGATAGAGACATCCGAAGCTTCCAACGTTCGGATAAAGACCTCCGAGGTTTCCAAGGGTCTGGAAACCTCGGAGGTCTATAACACGGCGGGCATCCACCTGACCCTGACGGTCTCCCGCCTGGGCAACGCCCGCTTTTTCGCCCATCTGGAGACCGTTAAGATTTTCACCCGAGCCCTCCGCCGGGCCGGAGTCCCCGTGAAATACTCAGAAGGCTTTCACCCCTTGCCCCGGATCTCCTTTGCCGACCCCTTGCCCATCGGGATGGAAAGCGAGGCCGAGCCGGTCCACCTGACGGTGACCCAGCCGGTGGACCCGGCGGCCCTGGTCCGGGACCTCAACGCCGAGCTGCCCGAAGGGCTCCGAGTCCGCAACTGCGTCCCCCGCCCGGCCGGCAAGCAGCGCCGGACCGTCGCCGACCGAACCACCTACCGAATCCGGCTGACCAACGACCGCCCCCTCGATCCGGCGGCCATCGACCAATTTAACAACCGGACCGAGGCGGTCTTGCACCGGACCAGCCGAAAGGGAAAAACACAACGGATCGATCTCAAACAACGGGTGACCCGAATTCAACTGACACCACCCAACGGAATCCGGATGGAGATCGCCGCCGACAGCGGACCGGCGGTCCGGCCCCAGGAGGTGATGCGGGAGATCTTCGGGCTGTCCGAGGAGAC
>CAYNGG010000225.1:0-4076 GCA_964396575.1 uncultured Desulfobacteraceae bacterium
CCCTACCCCCCACAATGCACCTCCGGGGCCGGTTTGCCGATCAAAAATCCCTGGGCGTAATCCACATGGAGATCCTTCAGCCGCTCGAGGGTCTCGGGGTGCTCGACGAATTCGGCGATGGTTTTGATCCTGAAGCCCCGGGCCACCGACGTGATCGCCTGGACGATGCCCTGGTCCGCCCGGCTTTCGTGGAGCCGCCGGACAAAGACCCCGTCGATTTTCAGATAATCGACGGCCATCTCCCGGAGGTAGATAAACGAGGTGAAGCCGACGCCGAAGTCGTCCAGGGAAAAGCGGAAGCCGATCCCCCTGAGCTCGTCCACGAACCGGACCGCCTTGTCGAGGTCGGTGATGGCCGCCGTTTCGGTGATTTCAAAGACCAGCTTGCCCGGATCGATGCCCGTCCGGCGGACCCGGTCCCGGAGGGCCTGGAGCAGTTGCTCGTCCCCGATCTCCTTGCCGGAGAGGTTGATCGAGAGGGTGTAGTCCCGGCAGGCCCGTTGAAGCCGGCATTGATAGTCAACGGTTTTGGCGATCACCAGCCGGTCGATGTCGCTGACCAGGCCCAGGGATTCGGCGGCGGGGATAAAGGCTCCGGGCAGGGTGATGGACCCGTCCGGGTTCCGCATCCGGACCAGGACCTCGAAGTGGTGGATGGTCTCCGTGTGGAGGTCCAGGATGGGCTGGAACCAGATTTCAAAGCGGTCCTCTTCCAGGGCCGACAGAATCCATTCCTTGTGCCGGTAGTCCCGGTGCCGGGTCTGAAACTCCTGGTCGGCGTCCTCGTAAATGTGACATCGGTTCCTGCCCAGGGATTTGGCCCGCTGGACGCTCAGGGTCAATTTCGACAGGAGGTGCTCGATGTTGTCCGAATGGTCCGGGTAGGCCACGACCCCCGCGCTGACGGTGACCCGGACCTCCTCGGCGGTGTGCGGCCGGTGGGCGATGGTTTTCCGGATGGTTTCGGCCAGCGCCAGGGCTTCGCCCGCGCCGGCACCGGTCAGAAAGACGGCCAGCTCGTCCTCGCCGAACCGGCTGATATACTGGATGCGACCTGATTCGGCGGAAAGCTCGGATCGGATCACCCGGCCGACATGGCGAAGGACGGAATCGGCGAGATTGGCGCCGTAGATGGTGTTGATGGTCTTGAAGCCGTCAATGTCGAACAGGATGAGCGCGGCTTCCGGGACCTCGATCAACTGTCGCTCGACCTTGCCGATAAAGGTTTTCCGGTTCAAGAGCCCGGTGGTCACGTCCCGGTCGGCCAGATAGCGGGCTTTCTTCGATTCGATGACCTGCCGGGTGATGTCCTCCTGGATCGCCATGAGCTGGTCGATCTCCCCGCCGTCGCCGCGGATGGGGAGGATATAGCTTTTGACCCAGAAGGGCTGGCCGTTTTTCCGGCGGTTCATGAATTCCCCCGTCGAGACCTTTCCGGCCAGGATCGTCTTCCAGAGGTCGGCGTAGGTCTCCTGGGTGGTCCGGCCTGATGACAGGATTCTCGGGGTCTGGCCGATGGCCTCGTCCCGGCTGTACCCGGTAACCGACTCGAAGGCCCGGTTGACGAATTCGATCCGGCCCTGGAGATCGGTGATGAAGATCAGATTGGTGCTGGCTTCAATGGCCCGGCTCAGGCGCTTGATTTCAGCCAGGTGTTGTTTTTTTTCGGTGATGTCCTGGACGATTCCGAAGAGGCGGACGGGCCGGCCGGTCGGGTCCGCCTTTATCCGGCCCTCTCCGTAAACGGTCTTCATCTCTCCGGCCGGCGTCTCGATCCGGTGCTCGATCTGGTAGGACTGGTTGTCGGTGATGGCCTCGGTCACGGTCCGGCTCAACCGGTCCCGGTCTTCGGGGTGGACGCGGTCGAGATAGTTATCGTAGGTGGGCTCGAATTCGGCGGGATCGAGCCCGAAGATCCGAAAGACCTCGTCGGACCAGAAGATTCGATCCTCGTCAATCCGCCACTCCCAGCTTCCCATCCGGGCCAGATGCTGAGCCTCGGCCAGCCGGGCCCGCTTTTCCTCGAGCTCCAGGGTCCGTTCCCGGACCTTGGCTTCGAGGGTTTGGCGGGCGGCTTCGAGGGCTGCTTCCATCTCCTTGCGGGCGGTGATATCGACGACAAAGGTGGCCTTTTTCGGCCGCTGGTCTTCCCCCTGAATCCAGGCGGCGTCGGCCAGGACGGTCAGGATTCGGCCCGCCTTGTCCCGGACCTCCCATTCGCCCCGGATTTCGGCCTGGTTGTCGATGAACTGGTCATGGAGGGCGGAAAGCTCGGCCCTCCGCGCCTCCGGAACCACCTGAGTAAAGTGATGGCCGATCAGCTCGTCGGAGCGGTAACCGTAAATCCGGCGGTAAGCGGTATTGACGAACTCGTAAATTCCGTGCTCGTCGGTGATGCACATGCCCACCGGGGTCCGGTCGATGATGCTTTGGAGGTTGTCCTCGGCCCGCTGGGTCCGGGCTTCGGCGGCCTTTCGGGCGGAGATGTCGCTGACCGAGACCAGGAGAAGCCGGGGGCTGTCGGCGGATTCCGATTCAACCGGCTCGGCCGAGCCATGAATCCGAATGAAAACCGGCTCCGGCCCCGGCCCATGGAGCCGGATCTCGAGGTGCTTGCCCGTCGGCTGGTTGAAAAAGGCCCTGAATCGGCCGTAGAACACCGTCCGGTCCGCTTCCTGAACAAAATGGGCGAAGTGCTGGTCGATGACCTCGGCCTTCTCCCGCCCGATCATCCGGGCAAAGGTATGATTGGCCCGCTGAATCCGGCCGTTGGCGTCGAGGATCACATAGCCGTCCGGAGCGAATTCGAAGAGCCGGAAGTAGTCGTCTCGGGAGCGCTCCAGGGCCGCCTGACTTCGTCTGAGCTCATCGTTCTGGATTTCCAGCTCGGCCTGGTGAACCTCCAGCTCGCAGAGAAGCTGTTTGATGTTGGTGGTGTCCGCATCGGAGAGCCGCCGCTCCCGGTTTTCGATGATCCGCTCGGCCTGCTGGCGCAAGGCATCCAGTTTCTGGCTGTTGGATGTCATTTCTCACCTGTCGGTCCGCCGTCTTCGGCATTGACCGTTGTTCTCCGCGTCTGTAAAATGGAGCCGTTTTGACAACTCCGAACCCCTGACGAAAGGAGCATCCCATGTCCACCTTCGATTCCGTCGGCGTTGATCGCCGCCAATTCATCCGGACCGCCCTGGCCGGGTCGGCCGCCGCCGCCGCTGCTCTGGCGGGCCTGCCCGGAAGCGTCTTCGCGGCTCCCCGGTTCGAGCTGCCCCCCTTGCCCTTTGCCGAAGACGCCCTGGCGCCCCACATCTCCAAAGAGACGGTGGCCGTCCACTACGGCAAGCATCACCGGGGCTACATCGGTAAGACCAACCGGCTGGCGGCCGGGACGCCCCATGAGGGCAAGCCCCTGGCGGAGATCATCCGGGCCACGGCGGGGGACCCGGCTCAGGTCGCCTTGTTCCAGAACGCGGCCCAGGCCTGGAACCACACCTTCTACTGGAAGAGCCTGACGCCGACGGCCACGTCGCCCGGCGGTCCCCTGGCCGAGGCCATCGAGCGGGATTTCGAGAGTCTCGCCGAGCTCAAAACCGCGTTTCAGCGGATGGCCGGGAGCCAGTTCGGCAGCGGATGGGGCTGGCTGGTGGTTGACGACGGCCACCTCAAGGTCATGAAAACCTCCAATGCCGACACCCCCATCGCCCACGGGCTCACCCCACTGATCACCGTTGATGTCTGGGAGCACGCCTACTATCTCGACTACCAGAACCGGCGGGGCGACTACCTGAAAGCCGTCCTCGACAACCTGATCAACTGGGACTTCGCCGCCCGGAACCTGGCCGCCGGGTAATCCAGTCGGGGCGGACCCACAGGTTCGCCCCGACAACATCCGGGACGCCAGGTCAAAGGTAACGCAAAGACGCCATGACGCGAAGACGCGGAGGAATTTTTTATCCTCTTTGCGGCCCCGCGTCTTTGCGCCTTTGCGTTATTTTTTTCATAACCCGGCATCATTTTTGCCCATAGCGGGCGGACCCACAGGTTCGCCCCGACAACATCCGGGACGCCAGGTCAAAGGTAAC
>CAYNGG010000225.1:4176-6778 GCA_964396575.1 uncultured Desulfobacteraceae bacterium
CCGGATTTCCGAGACCTGGGCGGCCGCATCCACCTTCTGGCCGTCGAAGTCCCGGACGTAGAAGACATCCACCACCTGATTGACGTCGGTGGCGATCTTGGCCAGCCAGATGTCGAGCCGGCACCGGAACAGAGCGTCGGTGACGGCGAACAGGAGCCCGGGGAAGTCGTAGGTGAAGACCTCGACGATGGTGAAAAACCGGGAAGTCTCGTTGTCCACCACCACCCGGGTGGGCCGGTGGATGCCCGGCGGTCGGACCGCCTTCCGCTCGGCCCGCCGCTCCCGGATGGCCGCCCCCAGGTCAAAGCGACCGCTCAGGGCCGCGTGGAGGTCCTCGGCCGCCTTGTCCCACTTTTCCGCTTCGAAAATGTCGTCCGGCGGCGGCCGGACATAGAAGACGTCCACGGCCACGTTGTCCCGCCACGTGTAAATCCGGGCGTTCAGGATGTCCACGCCGTTCAGGGTCAATACCCCGGCGATTTTGGAAAAAAGCCCCGGCATGTCCCGGGCGCATAAGGAGACCGCCCGGGTATTGGGGGTCTCGGTCCGCTCGATCTTCCAGACAAAGGCCTGGTCATCCAGGAGCCGGTGAAGGTTGATATGGGCGAGCATCTCCTCCGGCTCGGCGCTCAACAGATACCGGGGCGACATCACCGCCATCAGGGTTTCGGCCTCGGACCGGATCTCCTCGGTGGGGGCGGCCCGGAGCGCCTCCGCCTTTTTCTCCTCCACCCGGGCCACCGCCTCCCGGCTGGTCAGCTCACCGTGCCGGACCAGGCTCAGGACGTTGAGATAGAGCCCCTGCATCAGCGACAAAGCCCAACTGTTCCAGGCCTTGGGGCCGGTGGCCACCGAGTCGGCCACCGTCAGAAGATAGAGCATCTGGAGGGTCTCGACGTCGTGGACCCGGCGGGCGCAGAAGAGCGCGGTCTCCTCGTCCTCGATGTCCCGGCGGGCCGAGGTCTTGGCCAGAAGGAGGTGCTCCCGGACCAGGAGGCAGACGGTCTCCACAAAGGTCGGCGGATAGCCCTTTTCCGTGAGGATCGACCGGACGATGGGAACCCCTTTTTCCGAATGGCTTCCGCCGGGCTCCCCCTTGCCCACGTCGTGGAGGAGGGCGGCCCAGAGGAGAGGCCGGGAGTCGGCCAGGCCGGCGAAAATCTCCCCGCAGAGGGTCCCGAAAGTGGGGTCGTATGGCGTCCCGAAGGATTTCACCGTCCGGACGGTCCGGACGGAGTGGGTGTCCACGGGAAAGAGGTGGTAGTCGTCGTACTGAATCCGGTGATAGATGGCCGAGAGCTCCGGGATGAACCGGCGGAGAAAGCCGGTGTTCATCATATCGCCCAGGACGTTGTGATCGGTGTTGGGCGCCGTGAGGATTCGCTCGAAGGTCGCCACCGCCGTAACCGATTGTCGGAAGCGGTCGTCCACCAGCTCGGCCATGTTCCCGATCAGCCGCCGGGCCTCGGCGCTCAGCGGAACCCCCAGCCGGGCGGAGGCCTCGAAAATCCCCATGAGGATCTCCGGGGCCTGGGCCACCGCCTCGGGGGCGGTAAACCGGAGCATCCCCCGGGCCACCTCCAGCCCCGCCGCCCCGATATCTCCTTCCACCGGCGGATCATCCCCCCGGGACCGCCAGAGGCTTTCCAGCTCGTTGACAAAGACCGCGTGCTGCTGCTTCACTCGCTCCATCCGGATGTGGAGGTCCCCGAGGAACCGCTCCACCGGCTGCTGGCCGTCTTCGGCCCGGTAGCCGAGATGCTCGGCCATCTGCTCCTGATAGTCGAAATGGAGCTGATCCACCTTCCGTCCGGCCAGATAGTGGAGGTGGCTTCGGATGTGCCAGATAAAGTCGAGGGCCTCGGCCATCTCCCGCTGCTCGGTGTGGGAGAGGTAGCCGTAATACTCGAGGTCCCGGAACTCCCGGACGTCCGAGGCGATCCGGCCCACCCAGAGCATGGTGTGGTAGTCCCGGAGCCCGCCCTTGCCTTCCTTGAGGTTCGGCTCGAGGAGATAGGATGAGTCTCCGAACCGATCGTGCCGGGTCCGGTTGGTCCGGACCAGCCAGTCGGTCAGCTCGTCGGCCCGGGGCCGGATGACCGTCTCCCGAAAAGCCCGGCGGAAGTCGGCGAAGAGCGGCGAGTGACCGCATAAGAACCGGGCGTCCAGAAGGGCGGTGAGCCCCTCGACGTCCTCGGGCACGGTCAGGGGCTCGGCCAGGGTCCGGATGGTGTGGCTCACGTGGAGCCCGCCGTCCCAGAGCGGATAGGTCACCTCACGGACCAGTTGGCCGGCCGGCTCGGGGATCTCGTCGCCAAAGAGAAACAGGAGGTCCACGTCGGAGTGGATACACTGCTCCCGCCGGCCGTAGCCCCCCAGGGCCACCACCGCGTAAACCCGGCCGGCCGCCGTCAGCTCGGCCGCGGCCCGGCTTTCCTCGCAGGTCTCTTCGAGGTATTCGTCCACCAGCCGGGTATGCTGGCGGATAAACTCCGGCTCCCGGCCCTCCAGGAAGTCCCGGATGAGCCCCGCCCGCCGGGCGATGAGCCGCCGGGCCGCTGCCGTGATCTCGGTGTCGGTCATGGTCTGAATCTCCTTTGCA
>CAYNGG010000226.1:0-6752 GCA_964396575.1 uncultured Desulfobacteraceae bacterium
AGATCATTCCTTACCCTTAGCAATATCTCCCTCAACCCATACATTTGAAACGGCTTCTGGAGAAAGACCGGCATCCGGTCCAATCCGAACCACCCCTGGATATCGATTTCGGTGGATGAGCTGAGCAAAACCACTGGGATGTCCAGGTCCTGGTCATGGAGCTTGTCGAGCAGCTCGACCCCGCTCATCCCCGGCATGACGGCGTCGATTATGACCACATCGACGGTTTCATCACCGCTGGACAAAATCTCCAGCGCCTCGGGCCCGGATCTGGCGGACCGGGATTGATAGCCGAGCCGTTTGAGCATCATGCCGATCATGTAGCAAATCTGCTCGTCGTCGTCCACCACCAGGACCCGAACATGTTGTAGGGTTTCCGTTTCATGTGCCGGTAAAATCTCCCGGTCGGTTTTTTCGGCGGCCCGGAGCAACAGGCAAACTTGGGTCCCCTCACCCGGTTTTGACTCGATCCCGATAAAGCCCTTGTGTCCCCGAATGATGCCGAGAACCGCCGGGAGACCCAGCCCACGGCCCAGAAACTTGGTGGTGAAAAACGGATCGAAGGCCCGTTTAAGGGTCGCCTCGTCCATCCCGCGGCCGGTGTCCGAAACCGAGATGGCCACGTACCGGCCCTCGGGAAACGGCGGGTCGTAGCCGGCATAGACATCCGGCAGGGTGGCCGACAGCATCGACTCGTCGCAAATGCGGAGCCCGGCCGCGATGGTCACCGTCCCCTTTGCCGGGTCCTCGTAGGACTCGGCCGCGTTGACCACCAGGCTTGTCAGGGCCTGCTCCAACTGGTCAATGTCCACCGCCACCTCCGGGAGCCCGCCTTCGATCTCGAATACCACCGACAATTTTGGAGAGACGGCCGCCGGGAGAGTGTCTTCCAGGCGGTCCAGGATCGAGCCGACATCCAGCGGCTGAGCTGAAAATTGCCCCTTGCCGGCATAGGCCAGGATCTGGCGGACCAGATCGACCGCCCGATGGGCCGCCTTTTCCGACGCCTCGAGGTTCCGCCGGGCCGGGGTGTCCGAGGGCAGCTCATCCTTGGCCAGCTCGAGGTTGCCCAGGACCGCCATCAAGAGGTTGTTGAAATCATGGGCGATGCCTCCGGCCATGACGCCCATGGTCTCCAGGTGCTTCACCGCCTGGAGCCGCTGCTCCAGCCGAAGCCGCTCCCATTCAGCCGCCTTCCACTCCGTGATGTCCTGGAAGGTCCCGTAAATTCGTACCGGATTACCGTCCGCGTCGCGCTCCGCCTGGCCGGTGGCATGGGCATGGCGGACATCGCCGCTTTTGGTGATGTACCGGTATTCGATATCGTAGGGCGTTTTATGGTCGATGCACTCCGATATGGCTTTTAGGGTCCGGTCGAGATCCGCCGGGAGGACGTGCCGCTTGAAGCGCTCCAACGTGCAGTCCACTTCGCCCGGCTCGTATCCGAAGAGCCGATATTGGTTATCGGACCACTTGCACCGATTGGTGGCGATATCCAATTCCCAGCTCCCGATTCCGGCCACCGCCTCCGCTTCCTTGAGCTGCCGCTCGCTTTCGGATAGCCGCCGATTCAGGTCGGCGAGGGCCTTTCTTTGCTTGACGATGGTCAGGTGCGCGGTTATCCGGGCACGAACCTCCGCTTCCCGGAACGGCTTGGTGATGTAATCCACGCCGCCCACCGCGAACCCGTTGAGGATGCTCTCCTCGTCATCCAGCGCGGACAGGAAGATCACCGGGATGTCCTGAGTGTTGGAATTGCGCTTGAGCCGCCGGCAGGTCTCGTATCCGTCCAATTCCGGCATGATGATATCCAGCAGGATCAGGTCCGGCCGGCCCCGCCCGGCGATTTCCAGACATTCATTCCCGTCGGTGGCGAACAATATCTTGTGACCGGTCTCTTCCAGCAACGGAAACAGGACCTCGATGTTGACCGGCTCGTCATCCACAATCAGCACGGTGGCTTTGATATCGCTTTCAGTTCTCATCTGTTTTCCCCATCAATTGCTCCATCAGCTCCCTGATTCTCCGGAGCTCGAAACGGTTTACCCAGCCTTCCATCGCGTCGCAAAAGTCCGCCGCGTTCGGGCTATACTCGCGCACCCGCTCCAGATGCCGGCCAATACCCCGGATATCCCCGATCCGGGACAATTCATGGATGGCCTTTATGTCTTCCAAGGGCGGCGGCGTCAGGATCTCCAACTCGGCCGGATGCTCATCCTCAAGCGGCTTATCGCTCCCCTCGGGAGTCCAGGTCAAGGGAAGATGGGCTTCCAGGGCTTTCTGGAGATCATTCATCCGGACCGGCTTGATCAGGCAATCGTCGGCCCCGACCTCCCGAGCCGCCGCTTCAATGCAACCATCCGCCTTGCCGGTGACCACGATGATGGCCGGGCCATTTTCGGGAATCATCTTTCGGATTTCGCGGGCCACCGCATCGCCGGACATCCCCTCGGGAAGCACCCAGTCCAGGAGCACCACATCGGGCCAGAAGGCGAGGATCTGGTCCAGCGCGGCTTCCCCGCCGGCCACCTCCCGGACCTCGATCCCCATGGCCTTGAGCAGGTCTCCCATCACCCGCCGGTCCATGGATTTATCGTCCACGATCAAGGCTTTTAGAGATGCTCCCGAACGGCTGACCACCTTCACGGGGCCGTCGGTGAGCCATTCCGACTCAGGGCCGCCGTCGGCTCGGGGAAGCGCGACCTCGAAGCTGAACACGCTGCCCATGCCGACGGTGCTTTTCACCGTGATATCCCCGCCCATCATCCGCGCCAGCTTCCGGCTGATGGCCAGGCCCAGCCCCGTCCCCTCTTCCTTGTTCAAAATGTTGCCCAGTTGGGTGAACGACTCGAAAATCACCTCCTGCTGGTCGTCCGGTATGCCGACGCCCGTGTCCGCGACCTGAAAGGAAATCCGGCCGCCCGACCGACGGACCGTTAGCCGGACCGAGCCCTTATGCGTAAACTTCACCGCATTGGACAGCAGGTTCAAGAGAACCTGGCGCAGCCGCTTGTCATCGGCCATCACAAAGGCCGGCACCGCCGGGTCGATCCACGTGGTAAGATCGATCCGCTTTCTGGCCGCCCGGAGGCCCATCATCTCCACGATGTTGGCCACCAGGGCCTTCAGAGCCGTCGGCCCCGGATCGATTGCCGTTTTTTCGGCCTCGATTCTGGAAATGTCCAGGATGTCGTTGATGAGGGTGAGCAGATGGTCGCCGCTCCGCCTTATGGTGGCGATCTGATCGCGGTGCGTCTCGGTCAGACCCGGGTCCCGGCTCAGGAGTTGCCCGTAGCCGAGGATCGCGTTCAGCGGCGTCCGAAGCTCGTGGCTCATGTTGGAGATGAAGTCGCTCTTGGCCCGGCTGGCGGCCTCGGCCGCCCGGCGGGCCGCCACGATTTCCATCTCCGCCCGTTTGCGGTCGGTGATGTCTATCATAGTCGCCAAAAAGCAATTCCGGCCCTTAAGGATAATCGGACCAATGGAAAACAAAATGGTCCGTGTCTCGCCTGATTTCGTTGGAAAGGTCAATTCTTCATTGGACAAATGGCCTTCTTTTGCCAGTCGGGAGATCAGGATTTGACGTTGATATGAGGTGAAGAATTTCAATTCTCTTGACGTATGCCCGATAATGTCATCATAAGCATATCCGGTCAGCTTCAAAAACCCCGGATTGGCTTCCAGGTACGTCCCGTCCTCGCTCCGGCTGATTGCTATTGCCACATGCTCGGTGTCAAATGCTTTGCGCAGCTTATCTTCGCTCTCCCGGAGCGCCATCTCCGCCCGTTTGCGCTCGGTGATGTCCAGCCCCAGCTCGATGACCCCGGTCACCCGGCCATCCTCGATTGCGGGATAGGTCCGGATCAGCCAGACTTTCCCATCGGGAGCGGTCTTTTCCGCCGTCATGGGCCGGCCTGAATCGTAAGTGGTCAGAACCGGGCAGTCTTCGCAGGGCTCGATTCGATTCTGCCACAGCTCGTAACAATGCTTGGATTCTAGTTCTTGCTCGTCGGAACCGGAACCCTCAAGCGCCGACCGGTTGGCCCACGCGATCGTCAGATCAGGGGACCGGTAGTAGGCGATCATCTCCTGGGTGGTGTTCAAAATCAGCGCCTTCTCGGCCTCGGACTGCTTCAGGGCCGCTTCCGCCCGTTTGCGGTCGGTGATGTTTTCAACCATCCCAAACCGGTATCGGGGCCTGCCATCTTCATGATAGATAATTGATGACGTTAGATTTCCCCAAATGATCTCTCCATCTTTTCGGATATATCGCTTTTCCATAGAAAAACTGCTTGACTGCCGGTTAATTGATTCCGTAAGCAGCTCATCGTTTTTCAAGTTTTCTTCCGGGCAAGAGATGTCGGCCACCGTGAGCCCCAACAGCTCGGATTCCTTGTACCCCAGCATTTGGCGGAGCGCGGGATTAACCCGAATGAATCTGGCTGTTTGGACATCCGCAAAGGCAATGCCAATCGGTGTCTCCTCGAACATCTTTCGAAACCGCTCCTCGCTTTCCTTCAGGGCCTGCTCGGCGTTCACCCGGTCGGTAATGTCCACCACGACGCCGACGGCAAACGCGACCTTCCCGGATTCATCCCTGACGATATTCGAGGATAGATTCGCCCAAATGGCCCGGCCATCCTTGCGGATATACCGCTTTTCCAGATTAAAAAAAGTTTCGTTTGATTCATCAAGCCGATTGATGATTTCAGTCTCGGTTTCCAGATCATCGGGGTGGGTAACGGCCGGAACCGTCAGCCCCGTCAACTCCCCTTTTGGATACCCGAGCATCTCGGAGAATTTCCGGTTGACATCCAGGATGTACCCATCCGGATTGACGATGGAAATCCCGGCGGCGGCCTGCTCGAAGACCGCCCGGAACCGGGCCTCGCTCCGTTTCAGCTCAATCTCCCGGCGCTTCCGCTCCCCGACGTCCTCGAGGGTGGCGATCACTCCGGTGGGGGATTGACCCGGGTTCACGGGATTGAAGGCCACCCGCAAATAGGTGGTTTTCCCTCCCGTGATCGAGGTGTATTCCTCTTCGTAAACGGCGGTCTCACCCGCTAATGCCCGTTTGATGGTCTCCCGCATCACCGGCGTGCTTTGCCGCGCCGTGTTGAAGCCGATGAGCTTGTCTCGGGACGATCCCATGAGCGAGATGAACCGGTCGTTGCAGTCGAGGATGGTGCCGTCGGGCGAGAACCGGATCATGCCGAGCGGGGCGTTTTCGAAGATGACCCGGTGCCGCTGCTCGCTGTCCCGAAGCATCTCTTCGATCTGTTTCCGCTCAGTGATGTCCTGGAAGGTCCCCCGCACCCACCGGCGTTTTCCATCCTCGTCCATCACCCCCACACCAGTTGCATGGGCATATCGGACTTCACCGTCTTTTCGTACAAAGCGGGTGTCATAAGCGTAGGGTTCCAGGTTTTCGTAGGCATTGACCAGGATGTTTCTGGCCCGCTCCCGGTCATCTTCGTGGATATGGCTCAAAAAAAGCTCGAATGAGTGCTCGACCTCGCCCGGCTCGTATCCGAAAACTCGATAATGCTCGTCGGACCAGTACCCCTCACCGGTGGCGAGGTCCCGCTCGTAAGAGGCGATCCGGGCCATCCGCTGGGCTTCGTTTAAGCGGCGCTCGCTGTGCTGGAGGGCCAGCTCCGCCCGTTTCCGGTCGGTGATGTCCTGGAAGGTGCCCCGTAACCATCGACTCCGGCTATCCTCGTCGATCACCGCCTCGCCCCGATGCTGGGCATGGCGGATCTCTCCATCTCGGCGGACATAGCGGCAGTCAAAGGCATTGGGCGTCAGCCGCTCGTAGGACTCGGTCAGAATCCGTTTCACTCGCTCCCGGTCATCTTCATGGATGTGGCTCAGGTAAAGCTCGAAGGAAGGCTCGACTTCGCCCGGCTCGTACCCGAACAGGCGGTAGCATTGATCCGACCAGTACCCCTCGCCCGTATCCAGGTTCCGTCTGTAGGAGGCGATCCGGGCCATCCGCTGGGCTTCGTTTAAGCGGCGCTCGCTGTGCTGGAGGGCCAGCTCCGCCCGTTTCCGGTCGGTGATCTCCCGGGAGATCCCGGTGAATCCCGTCACCTGGCCGTCCGCTGCCCGGATCGCCGAAGCGCTGATTTCCATCCAGACCCGCCCGCCATCCCGGTGCCGGTGGACGGCTTCCATAACGACCCGGTCGTCCGGGGCCATTCCCTCAACGACCCGGCCGAATTCCCGAAGAATCCCCTGCTGGGCCTCCTTATCGAAGATGTCGTCCAGGGTCGCCCCCTCGATCGTCTCGGCGGAATATCCCAAAAGCTGCTCCACCGACGGCGAGGCGTAGGTGGAGCGCATGGTCGCCAGATCAAAGGTCCAGATGATGTCGTTGGAATGCTCGACCAGGAGCCGGAATGCCTCTTCGCTTTTCCGCATCGTTTCCATGGCCGCGAGGCGGGCCTCGGCCTCCCGGCAGCGCCGCTCCAGCTCTTCATAAGTGGGCTTCGAGTTTTTCATGGCAATCGACTTTTCGGAAAATGGATGGGCATGGTATCCTCAACCGGATAGCACGGGTTTTAGTAAGCCCAAGAATCGTATCCGTTTTGCCCCGGCATGGCAAGGCCAAATGATCGGTATAGGCGGAGCCGCGGCCCCTCACCCTATTCTTCCCGGCCCCGTTTCATGGCGAGCCGGGCCCTGGGCTTTGAGGGCTGAGCGCTGATCTTTACACGCGCTTGAGACCGGAAAAGAGCGAGATTCATTAC
>CAYNGG010000227.1:0-6732 GCA_964396575.1 uncultured Desulfobacteraceae bacterium
TCGGAGGGACCTGGGTGGTGTGATAGTCCTGAAGCAGGGTGCCCATGGACAGGACCTTGACCCCGAATCCGTAGCTCCGGCAAAGCTCCTGGTGGGCCGGTTCAGCATCCCGCCGGATGCCCAGCGCGGCGCCCACCAGCCCCATGACGGCGGACTTGGATGGATAGGCCGCGCTCCGACGGATTTCCCCCACGGCGATCTCCCCCCAGGCCGACAGGGGGCCGTAAAGCTGAAATATCAGATAATCTGCCATGCCGTCACCCGGTCACAAAGGCGATGATGTCGTCCAGGGTGCCCTCGCCGGCTTCGACGTTCATTACCTGGCGGGCGTCGGCACAGGGGCCGTAGGCCCGGTCCATTTGATCCCGCCAGCGCTCGAGGGCCGCCACCCCGGCGCCGAGCAGGTCCTTTCCCGTGACCGGTTTGAGAAAGGCCACGGACAGCGATCGGGGCTGCTGGTCGCCGGTTTCGGCGAGGATATACTCCGCATAGGCCCGTGAGGCGAAGCTGTTCTGCTTGCCGCTGGGCGGAACCTTGGCGGCCGCTTCCACTAAGGCGCCCAGGGTCTTCCGGGTCAGCTCCACGTCCCCTTCCAGGCTCTCCAGCAGGAGGTCCAGGTTAATGCAGACATAGACGTAAAAAACCCCGGCCCCGAAGCCGGTCTCTCCGATATGGCCGGCCCCGGCGTCCTCCTCTCCGGTGTTGAGGTCGTCCACGGCGGTGAAATAATCGTCTTCGACGGCGGCGGCGTTGATGGTGACGGCGTGGGCCACCTGGGCGGCGGCGTCGATATTGAAACGCGGATTGGCGGCCAGCATCCGTCCGAACAGGGCGATGTCCGCGGCTTTCACCGGTTTTCGGATCAGTTGGAGCTCATTTTCTTCCGGAGCCCGGTTTTCCGATGCCAGCGTCTCCACGAGGGCGTCGATCCGGCGCCATTCATCCGGGCCGATATGGGCGAGCTGCTCGATCTCAAGGTCCGCATCCGGTTGCTCCTTATTGGCCTTTTTCAGTTTCCCGAATTGGGCGGCGATCAGTTGGGCCCAAGTCTTGGCCTTTTTCTCGGATACGTCCCGGGCGGTCAACCGATCCCTTACCTCGCTGCCGATCCGCTTGGTCCGGGTGCCGATGTACCCGTTGAGGGCATCTTGAAACAGGTCCGACGTCCGCCAGGCCCGCTTGAGGCTCTGTGAGGAGATCCGCAGGCGGTCCACTCCGCCCATCCGGGCGGTTTTGGGCCGGCCGAGATCATCCCGGTTGAGGTTCGACGGCGGATAGGACGTTAAAAAATGCAACTGAATAAATCTTTTCATGCGGGCATACCTCCTGTTTAAAAACGGGTTGGATCGGGTTAAGAGGCCAAAACGGCGGAAAAATAGTCCTGGGCCAGACGGAACTGAACCCGGCGGCTCGGCTGCTTGTCGTACAATCCCCGGTTTTCCCGGTCCCATTGGAGAACACAGTCGGCCAGGCTGAGGATGTTGACCCGTCTGCCCAGCAGCCAGACGGCCCGGCGCAGCCGGCGGTAAAGCTCATCAAGATCCCGGCTCTTCTGAATCTGATAAAAACGAAGCTCGCTGACGGTCGGACTGCCGCCTTTTTCCCTGGGTCGGCCGAGCTGCCGGCCGAACGGGAGCGGGGTGTCTTTGGAATGGGTCACATTTTCCTGGACATGGGACAGCAGCCCGGCCACCGCGGCCAGGGCCGGCACCTGATATTGCGGCCAGGCATCCATGGAATTGAGCAGGCGGTGAAAGCCCGGCAGGATCATCACCTGCATGGGGCTGTCGCACCGCCGCAACCGGGCCCGGTCTTTCCGCGCTTCTTCCAATGACTTCCACCATCTCCGGATGGCGTCCCGATCCGTTTCCTTAAACAGCACCACATAATACTCCGACGATTTGCTCATGGCTCCTCCGTCAGGCGGCAGTTGGTTTTCGGTCTCCCAGCAGCTTTTTGACCTTCTTGCTGACAGCCATCCACTTTTGTAATTCCCGTCGCGCCCGAACCAATCGTTTCATGTCCAGGTCCTCCACCGGCCCGGACAGGGCCCATTGATCGAACAGGTCCAGGGCTTCCCGGCGCAGCCCGGAAACCCAATGCCGGGCCAGGTCGGCCGGCGCTTCATCATTTTGGATGGCGACGATCAGCCGGGACAGGACGGAAAAGAACACCGGCTCGGTGGCCTGCCAGAAGGATGTATCAATGAAGGACAGATCCCCCCTGGCATCGCCCGGCCGCGAGAACCAGGCCTTTTTCACGGCCGTTCGGACGTTGCCGCCGATCTCATCGGCCACCTGAACGTAATCGGACACCGCGGTTTGAAGGCGGTCCCGTGTCCGGCGAGGGAGTGGGTAAACCGGCATGACCGATTCGCACCAGCCTCTGGCCTTCATGTTGTCCATGTCGTAGCCAAAAGCCCAGACCCGGACTTCCAGGGGGGCATCAAGCAGGTAAACCGCTTTTTCATCCAGGTAATGACTGACCACGGTTGCCGGCTGCCGGCCGCTCAATTCGTCGGCAAGCACCAGCCCCAGCCAATGTCGATAGGTGACGCCGCCTTTCTGGCCATGTACGGGGAGCGGCGGCTTTTCATGCTTCGGATCGAATTGATACGGGCTCAAGGGGTGAACCCACGCCCCGGTGTAATTAACGCCGTAATTCTTGGTCCGGTAGTGGGCGGTCAGCTCCTCGGACGGCTCCCCGCACAGGTCGCAGTCGCCTGGTACCGTGTCGTTCCAATCGATCCGAATCCGTCGGGGCATCCCCCAGAACATCTGACAGGGGTGAGCATCCTCGGGCAAGGTCTCCCGTCCCCCCTTGGTTTCGCTGGTCCGGGTCGGCCCGAGCCATGGAAAGCGGTCAGCCGGGTCGTTCCGGTTCGTTTCCATCAGGTCGGATTCCGTGGTGGGCAAAATGTTCATCCAGACCTGCCGCCATAAGGTCGAAGGCCCATCGGCGTCTTCCGGCACCACGAGGGTGGTCAGCGGTCCGCCGCCGCGGAGCCCGGTCCGGTGCCCTACCCCGCCTGAAGGGGCATTGGTTTGCAGCGTGAACAGGGCCGCCGCCGCGCAGGATTTGCACAAGCCATTGACCTGACCGCGCTTGACAAAGTGGTCAAGGTTTTCCCTCAGCGTCTTTCCCCCCGGGGCCTCGACCAGAAGCGCGGAAATCGGCTTCCGTTCACCTTCGGCCAGGTGAAAATCCTGCATGAACGCGGGTCCGTCCCGGTCGAGCTCAAACGCATCGGAGACCGTCTTGAAATGTTCTTTCAGGGTTTCCGGCGGGGGCGGCGTCTCCCACCATTTTGCCCACTCCTCACTGGTCTCCGGCGGACAAACGGTTTGCAGCAGCCCGATGAGAAACTGGAACAGGGCGCCCCTGAAGTCCGGCCGGGGCGCGCTGATGTCAACGAAGGCCGGGTCGGACATCCGCCAGGGGGCGATCCGCACCCGGCTGCCGTCTCCGCAAGTCGCTTGAATCCATGGCTCGTTTATCAAATTCATGAGGTGTCCTCTGTCTGGTGGGGAGAGCGGTTGCGTAATGGCCCCTCATAGCCGGGAATAGTCCCGATGTCAAGACCCCTTTTTCAACCATGGTCCCGCTCGATGGAAAGCCCCGTTTCCCGGCAATACCGGATCGTCACTGGCCGTCCGGCGCCGTCCTCGCCCACGGCCCGCCAGCATCCCGTCCCATCTGGCGTCAGCGCCGCCACCAGGGAGTCTTCCGAAAGGGCGGGCTCGTCGGTTTTCAAATCCATCAGCGAGGCGGCCAGGGCATCCGACGCGGGAGGAGACACCCCGGCAAGCCGGGATCGATAGACCCGAAGGCTGCTCATATCCCAGGGGTAAGTCCCTTCAGCCCAGGGATGAATCCGGTCCGTCTCCGTCCGGGCCAGGTAGAGCATCACGGTCTCCTCGCCCAGGCGAGTGGGAACCCGGAGGTCTTCATCCCAGATTTTGTTCCGTTTCCGGGAATAGCCGCCTTCGCGTGACAGGGTGTTGAACCGGGCCATGTCGCCATTTGCCATGGCCTCGCCCTCGGCCTTCAAAGCCGCATCCTCGATGTTTTGGGGCAATGGCTCAGCCTCGTCCCCATAAACCCCCTCGATAAGCTCCCGGGCATCCGCCGGCATTCTGATCCGGCCCAGGCGAGCGAGAATCCGGGCCGAGCGCCAGATGCAGCCGGTGTGGGGATAAACGGCGTTTGCCCGAGGGAACAACGCCCGGTACCAGTCTTCCGGCGGGTCATCCAGGGGCTCGGGCGACAGGATGTAAAACACGGGGGCCGTCCGTTCGTCGGCGGCGCCGGCCGCCTTCAATCTCCGGCCGTCCGGTCCCCGGGTGTGGCGATGCTGACGGCCGGCCCGTTGAATCATTAAATCGATCGGCGCCAGGTCACTGATAATGATATCGAAATCCAGGTCCAGCGATTGCTCCACCACCTGGGTGGCCACCACGATCCGTCCCCGACGATCCGCCGGGCCGCCGTCAGGGCCGAACCGGGCCAGGATGTCCGCCTCGATGACCAGCCGGTCCGCCAGGGCATATCGGCTGTGGAACAATTGGATATCGCTCTCCGGGATATCCGCCGATGCCCGCAATGCCTGATAGGCCTCCCGGGCATCCGAGACCGTATTCCGAATCCAGCAGACACATTGTCCGGCCTCAACGGCCCGCTCGATCACCTCAAAAACCGCCGCCTCCGCGTGCATCAACCGGACGGCCACCTCCCGGTTTCCGGCTGCCGGAATCGGGGATTCCGCGATCCCATCGGCCGTTACATGGGTCACCAGCGGATAGCCGTCAGATAGACCGGACGGCGACGGCACGCCGCCGGCCGCATCCTGAAACGCGGATACAAATTGTTGGCGCATATCGCCGGGCAGGGTGGCGGACAGCAGGATGACGCTTCCGCCCAGGCTCGCATGAAACTGGATCAGGGACCGGATAACGCGGTTCATATAGGCGTCATAGGCGTGGATCTCGTCGATGACCAGTACCTTGTCGGCCAGACCCAGCAACCGCAGGGACTGGTGACGCACCGGAAGAACCCCCAGCATGGCCTGATCCACGCTGCCGATACCCACATCAGCCAACAGTGCCTTTTTCCGGTGATCCGCCAGCCAGGCTGAACATCGGGCCAGCGCCGGACGCTCACCGGGAGCATACCCCCGCTCACGGTGATCATGGGACAATATGGACCGGCGAAAGGAGGGCATGAGATGCCGGGCGCTATGGGCCAGAATCAAAGACGGGGATTTCGAATCCCCGTACAGACGCCGATAGGCCAGGGCCATCCGGGCATACATGGCATTGGCGGTGGCCATGGTGGGCAATCCAATAAAGACGCCGTCCCCCTGCCCGGCATCCATCAGGCGATGCACCAGGGTCAGGGCGGCTTCGGTTTTTCCAGATCCCGTGAGGTCCTCCAGAATCCACAACTGGGGACATGGCGGCACCGCCTGACGATGGCAGAAATCCTGAAGCGGCGTCGGGGTCCGGATATGGTCGAAAAGATGGGATATCCCGCCATAAGGGGTTTTTCGAGGGGGCAAGAGGCCGCTGGCCGATACCGCCCTGTCGGCGTTCGGCAAGGCATGTTCCGCCCAATACCGTTCCAGCGGCAGGGGCGCTTCCCGGTAGGGGAAAAAGGCGGCGTTGGAGCCGATCCAGTCACACACCACCGCCAGTCCGGCCAACCACCAGGACGTCCGGCGGATGTACTTCATCCCTGAGTCCCCGCCATCCGACTCCTCTGGATCACGCGAGAGGAAGAGCTCCGCCGCCGCCATGAGAAAATCGGATGCCGCCGACTCGTCGGCCGGGCTGAAATGGGAGGCCGGATGAATGGGCCGGGCGCCCTCGCGGACCGCCGGCGGCTGACCATGATGCCCGGTGACGGCCTGAATCCAGTCATCCACCGCCGACGGCGGAAGCTCGGCGACCGCCGTCGGGCGCCCCTCGCCCGGCGCTAAACGCCCAAGGACTCGCCACAGGACGTAGCCAAGGCTGTCATGCCGCTGAGTATAGACACGCCCGCCCGCCTTGCCCTGAAGCCGGATTTGAAGATCCGAATCAAGGCCCTGGAAGGCTTCGGAAAACTTGCCGAGATCGTGAAGCGAAAGGAAAAAGACGGCCCATCGCCGAAACATCGGCTCCGAAAGGCCGACGGCGCGTGCCAGTCGTCGGCAAAGCCCCCGGCGTCTTTTCAGCAGAATCGATCCCACCGCCGCCACATCCAGGCTGTGAAACACCAGCAGGTGATAGCCGCCATCCCGGCTGGTTTTGCCCCAATAAAAAAAGTACGGTTGTGTCACGGTTTCCTCCTCATAGTCGGAATAACCTGAATGTCCGGCGCATTTATCATCACACTGGCGGAAAGTCAATCTTCGCTTCGGAAAAACCGCTTTGGGAAGGGTGAATGAGGGAGGCGACCGGCTTTCCCTGAAAAATAGTAAAGCGGCCCCCCGTGGTTGCCCCTGCTACTGCACGGCCATAACAAGGGCAGGCACGGGGGTTCGCCACTACGGACATAGATTGAAGCCATGCGGTTGTTTGGCCGCACTGGCGTGCGGCGCTCCCGGCATCGCATCTGATTTAAACCCTCATGTTCGGGGCGGGTTCCGCGATCACCCCCAGGCATGAATTTAGAGGATGCCAGATTTTTTATGTTTTTCAATCCGCGTAATCCGCGGATAGAATTGGGCGCGGCTGGAAGCCGCTTCCACAA
>CAYNGG010000228.1:0-6672 GCA_964396575.1 uncultured Desulfobacteraceae bacterium
TCCGATGCGACGGAATCGACCCGGAAGAGATCGCCGCAGACGTGCTGGTCGGCAACGCTGAGGCGGGTCCGGGGGCTCCGGATGGCCGGAGCCACGGCGGCCAGGGCCTTGTCCGCGGTGTTGTTCCGGTCGCTTAAATGAGCGAGAACCACATGGGAAAGGCCGTCGTGAACCAGCTCGCCGAGGAGGTCCCGGGAGCTTTCATTGGAAAGATGCCCGGTCCGGCCCCGGACCCGCTGTTTTAAATGCCAGGGGTAGGGCCCGTCGATGAGCATCCGGGGGTCGTGGTTGGCCTCGATGATCAGGACCCCGCAGCCCGCCAGGTGGGTCCGGACCACCGAGGTGGCGATCCCCAGGTCGGTGGCGATCCCCACCTTGGCCCCGTCGGCCGAAACCGTGAATCCGGCGGAATCGGAGGCGTCGTGGGAGGTGGAAAAGGGGCGGAAGGTGAGTCCGTCCACGGAAAAGGCCGTGCCGGGGGCAAAATGGTGGATTGTCGTGAGCCGCCCCACCCGGTCGCCCGCGGCCTCGGCGGTGCCCCGGGTCATGTAAACGGGAAGGCCGTAACGTCGGGACATGACCCCGACCCCCCGGATGTGATCGCTGTGCTCGTGAGAGACGACGATCCCGGACAAAGCCTGGGGCGACAGCCCCCGCTCGGCCATCCGCCGCTCGATCTCCTTGCCGGAGAGCCCCGCGTCGATCAGCAGGGCGGTCCGCCCGTCCGACAGATAAACCGCGTTGCCCTTGCTTCCGCTGGCCAGAACACAGACGGTCAGCCCGCCCGGCCCCCCTTCCGATCCGCCATCTTCACACGCTCGTTTCATGGCGGCGGACCTTACCACCGTTTTCATGGAAAGGCAACCCGGAGCCGCCCCGGCACCGTATCGTCAATTGACCTCCAGCGCCGATTCCTTTACCATTGAGCTTACAGATGGTGGCAGACCTCACCCCAAGACCCGGGAGACCATTATGTCCGCAGTCGAGCATTCAGCAGAACCCACCCCCCGCTCCGCTTTCAAGGGTTACATCATCGCTTTGATGGTCGCCTGGACCCTGCTGATCGCCGCGTCCCTCTGCTGGAACGGCTACCACCTGAGCCAGGACATCGCTCGGCTGAAGGAGCTTCGGTCCACCATTCCGGCAGACACGGCGGCCGCCTGGCCCCTCGAGGCCATGAAAGCTCGTCATTTCCGGACCCTGGTGGCGGCCCACCTGATCCTCTGGCTGGCCGGCCTGGTCGGCTGCGGCGTCGGCGGGCGGCGGGTCCTCCGGACGGAGGCCATGATTCTCAACGCCAATGACCAATGGGAGCGGACCTTTGAGGCGGTGCCCGATTTCATCGCCATTCTGGACCCCGAGATGCGGATTATCCGGTGCAACCGGGCCATGGCCGAGGGGCTGGGAATTTCAGTGGCGGACATCCCCGGAAGCCGCTGCCACTCGATTCTCCACGGCGGCAACCATCCACCGGCCGGCTGCCCCTACCCCCGGATGGTCCGGTCCGGCCGCCAGGAGACCGGCGAGATATACCTGGATCATCTGGACCAGCACTTCCTGATCACCACCTCGCCGCTTTTCAATCCCGACGGCGGCTTGAGCGGATGTGTTCACGTCGCCCGGGACATCACGGCGGTCAAATCGACGGAGGCGGCGCTTCTGGAGCGGACCCGACAGCTCAACGAACGGGTCAAGGAGCTGGACTGCCTCTACGGAATCTCCCTGCTCCGGTCCCGCCATGGATCGTCCATCGAGCCGATCCTCGAGGGGGTCGCCGACCTCATCCCCCGGTCCTGGCAATATCCGGAAACGGCCTATGTCCGGATCGTCGCCGAGGGCCGGGATTACCGTTCCCAAGGCTACGCCGACTCGCCCTGGACCCAGACGGCCCCGATCCTCGTCAACGGCGACCCCATCGGCTCCGTAACGGTGGGCTACCGGGACCCTCGGCCGGACGAGGATGAGGGGCCGTTTCTGGCGGAGGAGCGCGCCCTCATTGACGCCATCGCCCAGAAGCTCGGCCAGATCATCGAAAACGCCAAGATGGAGCAGGCCTTGAACGACAGCGAGCGGAAATTCCGCCTGGCCTTCCAAAACGCCGAGGACGCCATCCTCTGGGCCGACGCCGAAACCGGGCGCCTGGTCAACTGCAACGCGGCCGCCGCCGCCCTGTTCGAAACCCCGGTCAATGACCTTATCGGCCAGCACCAAACAGCGCTCCACCCCCCGGAAAAGACGGCCGCCTATCGGTCCCAATTCGACGAGCAATCTCGAGATCCAGGGAGTTACAGGGAGTCGGAGATCGTCACCCGATCGGGCGAGATCCGGGTGGTGACCATCAAAAAGTCGGTGACCTATGTGGACGGCCGGGAAGTCATTCAGGGGATCTTCCGGGACATCACCCCTCAAAAACGGATGGAGGCCGACCTCCAGTCGGCCATGGAAGCGGCTCAGGCCGCCGCCGGAGCCAAAAGCCAGTTTCTGGCCAACATGAGCCACGAGATTCGGACCCCCTTGAACGCCGTGATCGGCCTCACCGAGCTGCTCCTGGATACATCCCTCAACTCTGAGCAGCGGGAGCATCTCGAGATTGTGCGGCTGAGCGGGGAGCAGCTCCTGACGGTGGTCAACGACGTCCTCGACTTTTCGAAGGTCGAGGCCGGGAAGCTGGAGCTGGAAGTCATCGACTTCAACCTTGGGGAGGTCATCCAGAACCTCGCCGAGCCGCTGGCCTTCCGGGCCCACGAAAAGGGCCTGGAGCTGACCTGTCGCCTGGCCCCGGAGGTTCCCCGCCGGCTCCGGGGTGATCCCGGCCGCCTGAGCCAGATACTCACCAATCTCGGGGCGAACGCCGTCAAGTTTACCCCACGGGGTTACGTTGACATCTACGTCGAACGCTCATCGGAGACGGGCGAGGCCGTGACGCTGGAATTTTCGGTGACGGACACCGGGATCGGCATCCCGGCCGATCGGCGGGAGGAGCTGTTTAAGCCGTTCACCCAGCTCGACGCCTCCACCTCGCGGCAGTACGGCGGCACCGGCCTGGGGCTGGCCATCGCCGGAATGCTGGTGACGGCCATGGGCGGCGAGCTCACGGTGGACAGCGACGAAGGGGCGGGGACAACCTTCCGGTTTACGGCCGCTTTCGAAAAATCGACGACAACGGCCGACCGGGCGGGAGACGCCGTCCGCGGGCCGGCCCAGGGGCCGATCCTCATCGTTGACGATCACGAGCTGAACCGCCGCCACATCGACAGTCTCCTGTCGGCCTGGAATTGCACCCCGGCCCACGCGGCCACCGCCGCGGAAGGGCTTGACCGCCTTCGGGCGGCGGTGGCCGAGGGGTCCCCGATGACCGTCGCCCTTATCGACCGCCACTTGCCGGATATGGACGGCGACGCTCTGGCCGAGGCGATCCGGAACGACCCATCCCTCGCCGCCACCCGCCTCGTTCTGATGACCTCGCCGGGGATGCCGGGGGAAAGGCACCGCCCCGAGACCGACCGGTTTGCCGACGTCCTGACCAAACCGGTCCGGATCGGCCGGTTGTACGACTCTATTACGACCCCCCTCGGCAAGGATGATGTTCCGGTCCGGCCCGAAAAAAGCCCACCGCCCGTCCGGCGCCCCGTCGTCCCCGCTGAGGGGGGAGCCCATCGGATTCTCTTGGCTGAAGACAACCTTTTCAACCAGAAGGTGGCGGTGATGCTGCTCAACAAGCTCGGGTACGAAGTCGAGGTGGCGGCCAATGGAAAGGAAGTGATCGCGGCTCTGAAGACCACCCCCGTCGAGCTGGTGCTCATGGACTGTCAGATGCCGGAAATGGACGGCTACGAGGCCACCGCCGCCATCCGGGCCGCCGACTCGCCAGTGCCCAACCGCCGGATTCCCATCATCGCCATGACCGCTCACGCCATGAAAGGGGACCGGGAGCACTGCATCGCCAGCGGGATGGACGACTATCTGGCCAAGCCGGTCCGGGAGCGGGAGCTTTCCGAGATGCTCACCCGATGGCTGACGATCCGCGAGGCGGCCGGGGAGTAATCAGCCATCCGTCGTCGGGGACTTGTAAGCCTGAGTGGCCGGGTCCCACCAGGCATAAGCCCAGCCGTCGTCTCCGGCGGATGGCTCCAGAAACCGGGCGTTGACCCATCGCTTCAGGGGGGCCAGTCCTCCCGGACCGCCACCCGTTTTGACCTGGTACATCAGGGTCCCGTCCATCATCGTCGGATGGAGGATCTCCACATCGGTGCCGATTCCGCCCTGCTCCTTCAGGCAGACGGTGGAGCCGGGGGCGAAGACCTGGATGTAGCCGGCCGCTTCGGCCCGTTTCGTTTCCACCGATGTTGGCGGGGCCGGCTTTCGCCATTTCTTCCAGGTCCCCTGAATCCGCTCGACGGTCGCCGCCAGTCTCCCGCCGGCCGGGTTCCCGTCGGCCGCCGCCGATGCCGCGAGCCGCTCCAGGAGGCGGGGGAAGTCGAGATAGACCCGCTCGGTCAGCCGGAGGCTCCCGTAAGTTTGATCGAACAACACCGAGCAGCCGGTTTGCGGGGACCGCCCATCCTCGCTTCGAACGGTAATGCCGGACGATGCCGCCCCGACATCCTGGGGCAGGATGCTGTATTCCCGGCAGAAGACCTCGAGCAGGCGCCGGGTAAACAGGCGCCGTTCCCTATCGTTTTTGTGCCAGTCCGGCGGGATGCGGAGCACCACCCCGCTGGTCCGGAAACTCCGCATGGGGGGCCGGAAAGCGGGGTTTTCCAGACGCATTTCCATGTAGGAGATATATTCCCCCGTCCGGAGATTGACAAATCCGTTCACCCGCTCGGTGATCCGCATCTTGCACTCGGTTAGGAAGCCTTCCTCGCCAAGCTTGATGTGCCGGGCCAGAATGTCGGCCGGGGTGATCCCCGCGTTGACCCAGACCCCGATATTCGGCCGGGTCTGGCCCCGGCTTCGTTTATCGGGCCTCACCTTGATATACGGGGGACGGGCGTGGGGATACCAGGCCATCACCTCATAGGCCCGGGCCATGTGGAGATAGGTCGCGCCGGGGTAGCACTCCCGCAGAGCCTGAGCTTCGGTGACCGTCCCGATGGGCGGGGCGGTCGCCCCCCGGCTGATTTTGAAGTTGATCTCGCCGACATTTCGGAGGGGATAGGCCCGTTGGGGCGTTTTTTGCCCCATCCGGGCCATGGCGTCGAGCTCCGGGGGCCGATCCCCGCCGGGAAGGGCCGCTGAAAAGATCTTCCCAAAGCCCCGGGGCCAGCTCAACCCGGCGGGCAATCGCTTCTGGGCGCCCAGCGCCGTCAGCTCATCAACCAGGCAGCGGCCATGGGCAAACTGCATGAACCGGTTTTTCAGATAGAGGAAGGATGGCTCCACCGACAGATCGTGATATTCCCGGAAAGAGGTGCCGTAGCGGGTGAATGCGTTGTCCGGGGCGATGATCAGAAACGCCCCGTCGCCTGACCGGGCGATCCGCCCCAGGCGCTGCCGATAGGCCTTCCGGGTGGACGGCACGCCGATGTTGATCCCGACCACCAGATTGGGCAGGTCGATCCCCAGCTCCAAAGCCGAGGTCGAAACCACTCCCCGGAGGGTCCCCGCCTGGAGCCCGCCCTCGATCCGCTCCCGGTCAGCGCTGTCATACCCCGCCCGGTAGGGCGTGATCGTGTCAACCGCCGAGGCCTCCTTCAGATCGGCCTGGCTGGCTCGGGTCAGGCTCTCCACCCCTTTCCGCGAATCGATGAAGGTGATGAATGCCCCGCCCGTCGTCCGGGTCAGCAAAAGCGTATGGAGCCTCCGTGCCAGCTCGATTTCTTCGCCCGGAGGCGGCGCCACGTGGGCGCAATAGCGCTCTGCCTGGGGCGAGCCGTCCTCCGACGGCGAGACAAGGGTCACCGGCAGCCCGGTCAAGGCGGTCAGATGAGCCTCGGGATTGGCGATGGTCGCCGTCGCCGCCACCAGTTGGATCTCCCGGTCGGCCCCCCGCCGCCCCAGGAGGTGCCGGCGGGCCGACAGAAGCCGGCGGAACAGAAAGGCGAAATTGCTGCCGAACACCCCGTCGAGAGTGTGGGTCTCGTCGAGGATCATCATCCGGATCGATCGCAGAAACCGGCGGATCGATGTTTCCCCAAGTTGACACATCACCCACGCATGGCAGACATCGGGCGTCATAATGACCACCCGGCTCCGCTCCAGGATTCCCTGCCGGAGCTCCATGGGCACGGAGCCATCGACCCGGCCGACGGACTCCGGGTCGAGCCCCAGAGCGACGGCCATCTCCCGCCAGCCCCGGAGCTGATCGGCGGCCAGGGCCTTGAGCGGATAAAACACGAGAATCCGGGCGTCGGGGTCGCTCAGCAGTCGGTGAAAGGCTGAAATTTGAAAAATCAAGCTTTTGCCCGACGCCGTTCCGGTGGAAACCACCACGTTCCGGCCGGCTGTCAGGTGAGCCAGGGCGATGGATTGATGATACCACAGGCCCGGATGGTCTCCGACCCGTTGCGCCAGATAGCCCCCGACCGGCGAATCAGCCAGATCCTCGGGAACGGGGGCGTATCGGGCCGACCGGGACGGGAGCGTGAACCACTCGATCACCGGCGCGTCACCGTCCCTGATCGTCTCTCGAATCGCCTTGACCATATCCATGGAAGCCATCCAAAAATA
>CAYNGG010000229.1:0-6667 GCA_964396575.1 uncultured Desulfobacteraceae bacterium
GGCGGCGGAGGCCACCAGCCGGCTCCTCTCCCTGGCCCTCCCGGCGGTCAACCTGGCCATTGCCCGGCGGACCCATCCGGGCCGGGATCTCCTGGTGCCCTGCTCCGCCTGCTATCTCAACCTCAAAAACGCGGCCGAGAAGATTCCCAAAGACGATGCGTTAAAGGAGCGGATCTCGGCCGTTCTGGCCGAGGAAGATTTACGGTTGGATGGTCCGGTCCGGGTCCGGCATCTCCTGGACGTCCTCGTCCGGGACATCGGCCCGGCGGCCGTGGCCGACCGGGTTGTCCGGCCCCTGGCCGGGATGACCATCGCCCCCTACTACGGCTGCCAGTGCCTCCGGCCCTACGTCGAGTTTGACGATCCCGAGGCGCCCCGGTCCATGGATGGCCTCATCGCGGCCACCGGCGCGACGGTCCACGAATGGGATATGGGCGGCCGATGCTGCGGGGCTGCTCACATGAACACCAAGATGGACGTGGGGCTCACCCTGGTCGAGGCGATCCTCCGGCAAGCCGAAGGGGCCACGGCGGTGGTCACCGTCTGCCCCATGTGCCAGATGAACCTCGAGGCCTATCAGAAAGCGGTCTCGGCCCGATCCGGCCGGAACCTCCGGGTGACGATCCTCTACCTCCCCCAGCTCCTCGGCCTGGCCATGGGGCTGACCGAAGCGGAGCTGGGCATTGACAAAAACCTGGCGGTCACGTCGGCCTTCCGAACGGCCCTGCCGGCGGCCCCCGAGCCGCCCCGGGACATGGCGGCGGCGGCCGGATAACTCATCCGGTGATGTGAGTGCTCGATAATGATTCCCATCATTCAAAATATCCGGCACAGCCTGGTCTCCAAGCTCATCGTCGTGGTGGGTTTGACGGTCCTGGTGAGCTTCTCCGTCTGGGCCTTTTTCAACATCCGGTACCAGCGGGACCAGCTCATGGGCCAAATCTTAAACGGCGCGGCCCGGATGAGCAACACCATCAAGCTGGGCACCCACTACGCGATGATGAGCAATTCCCGGGACGATATCAACCAGATCATCAACAACATTGCCCGGCAGCAGGACATCGAGACCATCCGGATCTACAACAAGGACGGCCAGATCAAGTTCTCCAACCGGACCTCCGAGGTGGAGCAGACCACCAACATCAAAGAGGAGGCCTGCAACATCTGTCACAACGCCGATCCGCCCCTGTCCGAGCTCGACGCGAGCCGGAGAACCCGATTCATCCGGTCTCCCGAGGGCTACCGCCAGCTCGGAATCATCAGCCTCATCCCCAACGAGCCGAGCTGCTGGACCGACGCCTGCCACGTCCACCCCAAGGACCAGACCAAGCTCGGAGCCCTGGAAGTGGTCTTCTCCATGAGGGAGACCGACAAGGACATCCAGCGGTTCCAGGAAGGGATCATCTTCTTTGCCATCTCCTTTTTCGCCCTCACCTCCCTGATCATCTTTTTTTCCATGTACCGCCTGGTCAAGCAGCCCATTGTCCGGCTCATCGGCGAGACCGCCCGGATCGCCACCGGAAATTACGATGCCCGGGTCCAGATCCTCCGGGAAGACGAGGTGGGCAAGCTCGCCCGGGCCATCAACCAGATGGCCATCGACATCGACCGGCACCAGTCCGAGCTCAAAAAGCAGCGCAACGAGTTCCAGACCCTTTTCGAGCATGTCCCCTGCGAGATCGCCGTCATCGACCGGGATTTCCGGCTCATCGGCTACAATCAGAAATTCGCCGATAAATTTAACCCGAAAAAGGGGGATTTCTGTTATCATGCCTATAAAGGGCGGGATGAGGAGTGTGAGGACTGCCCCGTCGAGATGACCTACCGGGACGGCAAGCCCCATTTCGGCGAGGAAACCGGGACCCACCGGGACGGCAGCATCGCCCACTGGATCTACGTCACCACCGCGCTGCGGGACCAGCGGGGCGAGATATTCGCCGCCATGGAGATGAGTCTCGACATCACCGAAATGAGGATTCTTGAGGATCGGCTGGAAAAGTCGGAGAAAAAGTACCAGGCATTTTTCAACAACATCCCCAACCCGGTCTTCGTCCTGTCGGAGGACACCCTGACGATCCTGGACTGCAACCACAGCGTCGAGCCGGTTTACGGCCGGGACCGGGAGAGCTTCATCGAGCAACCCTTCATGGAGCTGTTTTCGCCGGAGGAGCGGGACCAGTACGAGGAGATGATTCGAACCCGCGACACCATCGACCGGGCCATGCAGTATCGCCGGGAAGGGGGGAAGCTCTATGTCAACATCCGGATTTCCCCTTCCGAGTACGAGGGCCAGAAGGTCTTTCTGGTGACCACCTCCGACATCACCAAGCGGCTGGAAGCCGAGCAGCAGCTCATTCAGGCATGCAAGATGGCCACCATGGGGGAGATGGCCACCGGCGTGGCCCATGAGCTCAACCAGCCCCTCTCGGTGATCAAAACCGCCTCATCATTTTTCATCAAAAAGGTCCGGCGCAACGAGCCCATCGAGACCGATATCCTCTCCACCATGTCCGAGGAGATCGACAGCCACGTCAACCGGGCATCGAAAATCATCAACCACATGCGGGAGTTCGGCCGGAAAACCGACCTCGAGCTGGTCCCGGTCCGGATCAACGATATCATCGACCGGGCCTTCGACATCTTCAGCCAGCAGCTCAAGGTCCGGGGGATCGAGGTGGCCTGGGACCTCCAGGAGGACCTCCCGGAAATCATGGGGGACACCAGCCGCTTGGAGCAGGTCTTCATCAACCTCCTCATCAACGCTCGGGACGCCATCGAGGATCGGTGGGAGCTGGCCGGCAAACCCGGCGCCGACGGCGGTCCCGACAAGCGAATCGACCTGATCAGCCGGCGCGAGGGCGACCGGGTGATCGTGGAGGTAGCCGACACCGGGTGCGGAATTCCGCCCCAGATCGCCGACAAGATTTTCGAGCCCTTTTTCACCACCAAGGAGGTGGGCAAGGGCACGGGCCTCGGCCTGTCCATCAGCTACGGGATCATCCAGGACTGCGGCGGGACCATCACCGTCGATGCGAACCGGGCCGAAGGCACCGCCTTTGTCCTCTCCTTTCGCACCCCGGCGGATGCCGATAAGGCCGACGGGCCGCTTGTCCCCCATTGCTATTGGGAGGCCTGATCGAAGCCCACGGTCAACCGCCCGCCGGCCACGGATCGAGAGCGGACGAAATGGGTGAGATGTTGATCCAATACGGCCAGATCGGCCAGATCTTCGACTGCCTCTCCCTGGGGGTGATCATCCTGACCCCGGACCGCCGGATCGCCGGCTTCAACCGGTCCGCCGAGCTCTTGACCGGACGGCGGGAGCCCGAAGTCCTGGGCCGGCCCTGCTACCATCTCTTCATGGATTATCTCTGCGGCGGCCGGTGCAAGTACCTCGATTCCGGCGCCGAGCACGGCGAGGAGGTGGTCACCGACGTGACCATCTCCGACCTGATCGACGACCGCCATTCCATCACCCGGATCGAGTCCCCCATCTACAACGCCGAGGGCCGCCGGGTGGGCTGCATCGAGGTCTTCCATGACCATTCGGCCTTTAAGGAGCTGATCCAGCGGATTCGGTTCGATGACCTGAAGCTCAAGCTGATCCTCGACAACCTCGACATCGGCATCCTGTCGCTGGACCGGGGCGATCACGTCTCCTTTTTCAACAAGATGGCCGAGACCATCACCGGCTATTCCCGGACGGAGACCCTCGGCCGCCACTGCGAGCGGGTCATCGGCACGCCCCTCTACCGGGAGCTGTCCCGCTGCCGGCGGGAGGAGGGGCGAACCAACGCGGACCTCAAGGCCGGCATCGAGGGCGAGCTGGTCACCAAAGCCGGGGAAACCATCCCGGTCCGGACCCGCTACATCCCGGTGGAAAACGAGGAAGGCCGGGTGGTCGGCGGCCTCGCCACCCTCTCGGACCAGTCGCTCAAATACCACCTGGAAGGGGCCATCCGGGACCGGTACACCTACTACGACATGGTGGGCAAGGACCCGGCCATGCGGAAGATCTTCGAAATCCTCCCGGTGGTGGCCGGGAGCAGCGCCACCATCCTCATCGAAGGCCCCACCGGGACCGGCAAGGACCTCCTGGCCAAGATCATCCATCACCTGAGCGGGCGGGCGGTGCAGCCCTTCGTGAAGGTCAACTGCGCCTCCCTGCCGGACAACCTTCTGGAGTCGGAGATGTTCGGCTACGTCAAGGGGGCCTTTACCGGCGCCGAGCGGGACCGGAGCGGCCGGTTCCGCCAGGCCGACGGCGGAACGATCTTTTTGGACGAGATCGGCGACCTCCCGCTCTCGCTCCAGGCCAAGCTCCTCCGGGTCCTCGAGGACCGGGAGTTCTACCCGCTGGGATCGGAAAAGACCGTCAAGGTCGATGTCCGGATCATTTCGGCCACCAACCGGAACCTCGAGCAACTGGTGGCGGACAAGGCGTTTCGCGACGATCTCTTCTACCGGCTCAACGTCATGCGCCTCGAGATCCCGCCTCTGGTTGAGCGGAAAGGGGACCTGCCTCTCCTCATCCCCCACATCTTAAAGCGGCTGTCGGCCACCCGGGAGCACCCGACGGCCCGGGTCACCGAGGATGCCATGGCCCTCTTGCTCAACCACGACTATCCCGGCAACGTCCGGGAGCTGGAGAATATCCTGGAGCACGCCCTGATCATCAGCCAGGACGGGGTGATCGACCGGCACCACCTGCCGGTGACCCTCCTCAAGCAGGCCGAACGTCAGGCCCGGGGCCAGCCGGACACGGCCGGTCTGCCCGCCGGCGAGCGCCATGAGCGGGCCGAGATCATCGACGCGCTCGAACGCCACCACTGGAACCGAAGCCAGACCGCCCGGGCCCTCGAAATGGACCGGTCAACCCTCTGGCGGAAAATGAAGAAATACCACATCGACCCGGACCCCGCCGGGGCCGCGACCGGCCGCTGAGACGGCCGGGCGGAAATCCGCCGGTTTCCGGGACGAGGAAAGGTCATAATGACAAGCAAGATCCTACTGGTGGACGACGAAGCGGGAATCCGCAAGGTCCTCGGGATTTCCCTGTCCGACATGGGCTACGAGGTCCTGACCGCGGAAAACGGCGAGGAAGCCCTGAAGCTCTTCCGGGAGCACGGCCCCGCCATTGTCCTCACCGACATCAAGATGCCGGGGATGGACGGGATCGAGGTCCTCCGGAAGATCAAAAAGGAGAACCCCGAGACCGAGGTCATCGTCATCACCGGCCACGGGGACATGGACCTCGCCATCAAAAGCCTGAAATTCGACGCCACCGACTTCATCACCAAGCCGGTGGACGACCGGGAGCTGGAAAACGCCCTCCGGAAATGCGGGGACCGGATTCTGATCCGGGAAAAGCTCCGGGACTACACTCACCACCTGGAAGCCCTCGTCCAGCAGAAAACCGAACGCCTAGCCGCCGCCAGCGGGGACGAGGATGAGGCCGAGATGACCCAGCGCTACCAGGACCTCTTCGACGCCATGCCCGGCTACGTCGCGGTCCTCGACCGGAATCATCGCATCACCGCCGCCAACGGCCAGTTCAAGGCCGACTTCGCCTACGACGGGGCCGAAGACGCCCGGTGCTACACGATCCTCAAGGGGCGCCGGGCCCCCTGCGACGACTGCCCCGCCGCCGTCACTATCGAGGAAGGCCGGGCCGCGCAATCGGAGATGAGCTACACCACCCGGTCCGGGGACACCTGCAACGTCCTCGCCTGGACCACCCCCATCCGGGACGCCGACACCCGGATCACCCACGTCATGGTCATGGCCACCGACGTGACCCAGATCCTCGACCTCCAGGACCACCTCTCGAGCCTCGGCCTCATGATCGGCTCCGTCTCCCACGGCATTAAGGGGCTCCTCACCAGCCTCGACGGCGGCCTCTACATGCTCGACTCCGGCTTTTCCAAGGACGACCCCAACCAGGTCCAGGAGGGCTTAGACATCGTCAAGCTCATGACCGGCCGGATCAAAAACATGGTCCTCGATATCCTCTACTACGCCAAGGAGCGGGAGCTCAACCGCGGGCCGGTGGAGGTCGAGACCTTCATCAGCGACATCGCGAACGTGGCCGGCCCCAAGGTCCGCCAGGGAAACATCGCCCTCGAGACCGAGGTCTCCCCCGAGCTGGCCGGCCGGACCGTCGAGATCGACGAGGACCAGATGCGCCTGTCCATGGTCAACCTCGTCGAAAACGCCGTGGACGCCTGCCTCGACGACCGGTCCCAAACCGACCACACCATCCGGATTTCCGCCCGTGAAGACGACGGCCACGCCGTCTTCGAAGTGGCCGACGACGGCACCGGCATGGACGAGGCAACCCAGGAGAAGATCTTCACCCTCTTTTTCTCATCCAAATCGAACAAGGGCACCGGGATCGGCCTCTTCGTCACCCAGAAGATCGTCCGCCAGCACGGCGGCGAGATCCGGGTGGAATCAACGCCGGGAGAGGGCTCGCGGTTTACCATCCGGATTCCGGTGGGGGAGGGGGAGGAGTCGGAGGAGGCGGTGGGGGAGGAGTGAAGCTGAAGGTGTCAAAAACGCCCCGAACCCGCTTAAACGCGCTGCAATCCTTTAGACGAGTGCAAGGCTCGGGGTTAAGGATTCGCAATTTTATGTTCTATATTCATGAATTTCGCGTGTGCGGTTT
>CAYNGG010000230.1:0-1575 GCA_964396575.1 uncultured Desulfobacteraceae bacterium
GCTGCCGCTCCAGAATCCGCCAGACGGGCCGGTGGAAGAGCCGGAGGTAGTGAAAGAGGATAAAGCGGTGGGCTTCCGCCGGGTCCGGGGTCCCCATCCCGTGCTGGTTCCAGACGGCGCAGAGGCTGTTGGAGAAATTCTTGATCTTCCGGGGGTTGGGCTCCAGAAGCCGCTCGACCATCTCGGCGCACCCGGTCGGATCGACGATCCCGTGGCCTTCCAGTTGGTCGGCGATGCCCCGGCGGATGACTTCCGGCCGGGGGAGCGGGACGCTGACGGTGGCCTGGAACATCTTCTCCAGGTATTCCCGGTTGTCGTCCTCGCTCCGGTCGGTCCAGCACCGGCGCATGGCCCCGAGGACGGCGGTGTCGTCGATCCCGAGGACGAAGATGCACCGGGGGCTGCCGAGGTAGAGCTTGATGTATTCCAGGAGATCGACGATGACCCGCTCCTCGCACCGGTCGAGGTCGTCGATGAAGATCACCAGGCGCTTGGCGTCCAGTTCGGCCTTTTCGGATTTCCCCGAGATGCTCAACAGGACATTGTCCACCGCGTCCTCGAAAAGGAGGTGGAAGCGCTGGCCGTCGCTAAGCTCCGTCAGGTTGGGGGCGGCCTCTTTCCAGGCTTTCCGGACCGCCTCGGTGGTCCCGCCGGCGATCTTGGTGGTCTTCTGGAAGGTCAGGGTGGCGGCGGCGTCGATGACCCGCTCCAAGAGGGTCAGGCCGGCGAGCCCGCCCCGCCGGTTGGCATCGGCCGCCTTTTTCTTCCAGTTGATCCGGACGCTGAAATGGGCCCGGATCTCGAGGAGCAGGGGGATGAGCGGGTTTTCCGTGCCCTGGTGCTGCCAGGGGGAGTACCAGACCGCGAGGCTCTGGCCGGCAACATCTGTAAGCGCCTTCGCCCAGTTGAGCGGTTGGGGCCGGTTTTTTGCGTTATAGGCCCACTGTTTCCATTGACCGCTTCCGGCTTCCTCGACGTTTTCCCCCAGGGGCACCGCCTGCTGGACCGGCTGGCCGTTCAAGGTGACAAAGGCCCGGCGGAGGACGCTGGTTTTCCCGGAGCCCCATTTCCCCGTGACCCGGACGGAGAATGGCGGGGCGGCCTCGAGGGCCATCCGGGCCACCAGGTCGCCGGAGGCGGCGATCCCGAGGGTGTCGTCGAGGGTCCACTGGTCGTTCTGGTAGCGTAAGGGCGTGCTCTCGGTCGTCATCAATTCACCTTCATCAGCTTGACCCGGGCGATGCCCATCTCGATCATGTCGATCTCTTCGGCGGCTTTCATGGAGAGGTCGATGACCCGGTTGTTGACGTAGGGGCCCCGGTCGTTGATCCGGACCACCACCGATTTGCCGTTTTCCAGGTTCGTGACCCGGATTCGGGTGCCGAAGGGGAGGGTCCGGTGGGCGGCGGTGAGCTTTCGGGCGGTGTAGATCTCGCCGTTGGCGGTTTTCCGGCCGATGAACCGGCCGCCGTACCAGGAGGCGATCCCCCGCCCGATGGGGGCGACGGCCACCAGGTCCGGTTTGGGCTCGGGCTGGATCTCGGGCTCGGGTTCCGGGGACGGCTCGGGCTTCGG
>CAYNGG010000230.1:1675-6640 GCA_964396575.1 uncultured Desulfobacteraceae bacterium
GGGCCGCCGTGAGCTTCCGCTCCACCTCGGCGATGCTGTCCCGGGTCAGGCGAACGTATCGGTGATCGGCGTCGAACCGGTCGAGGAAGATCTTCCGGGCCTCGGCGTAGGCGTCGAGGGCCGGCTGGTCCCGCCCGAGGTCCTCGTAGGCCCCGCCGAGCCGGTTGAGGAGGAGGGCCACTTCGAGGGCGCCGTCGCCGTGAAGCTCCCGGCTGATCTCCAGGGCCGACCGGTAGTGGGCCGCGGCCTGGTCGATCTCCCCGAGGAAGTGGTGGGCGAGGCCGAGCTGGCTCAGGTCTTCGGCCACCCGGGGGTGGATTTCGCCGAAGCGCTCCCGGTGTATCCCGAGGGCTTGGGTGTAGGCGGCGATGGCCTTGTCGAATTCGGCCATGGCCCGCCAGGTGTTGGCCAGGTGGACCAGGTCGGCGGCCACCTCGGCGTGGATTTCGCCGTAAGCCTTGCGGTCGATGGCCAGGGCCGACTCGAAGAACGGGATGGCCTGGTCGTAGTCTCCCAGGTTGTGCCAGGCCAGGGCCAGGTGAGTGTAGAAAACCGCCACCCGGGGGTGGTCCTCGCCATAGACTTCCCGGCCCACGGCGACGGCCTCTTCGAATTGGAGGACCGCTTCCCGGTAGTTTTCCAGGTCGTACCAGGCCAGGCCCAGGTTGTTGAGGTCGGTGGCGACGTCGAGGTGGACCGGGCCGTTGACCTCCCGGTCGATGGCCAGGACCCCGGCAAAGCAGGAGATCGCCGCTTCGGGGTCGGACATGGCCTGGTAGGTCAGGCCGAGGTTATTGAGGTCGGCGGCCACCCTCGGGTGGTTTTCGCCGAAATGGTCCCGGTCGATGGCCAGGGCCGATTCGAAGGGCGGGATCGCCCGATCGTACTCGCCGGCTGCTTTCAGAGCCAGGGCGAGGCGGGTGAGGTCGGCGGCCACCTGGGGGTGGGCGCCGCCGTAAATGGCCCGGACCAGGGGGACCAGGGATTCCAGGCGGGGCAGGGCCTGTTCGGGAGCGTCGTTCGCCTGATGGGCCCGGGCCAGGTGACGGATGGCGTCGGCCACGTCCGGATGGGGTGTTTCGTGGACCTTCCGGTAGATCTCGAGGGCTTCGGCCAAAAGCGGGATGGCCCGGGCCGGCTGATCGAGGTCGAGCCGGGCCATGCCCAGATGATGGAGGTCGGCGGCCGCCTCCGCGCTGATCTCTCCATGGATGGCCCGGTCGATCTCCAGGACCGCCTCGAAACACTCGATGGCCGTTTCCGGCTCGTCCAGTGCGGTCCAGGCCATCCCGAGGTTGTGGAGGAGGGTTGCGACCTCCTCGTGGTGCTCGCCGTGCCGCTCCCGGTCGATGGCCAGGGCGGCCTCGTACCGGTTGATGGCATCCTTGTAATCCCCTTCCTGGTGGAGGAGCCGGCCCAGCCGGTAGAGGTAGGCGCTTTCCTCGGGGGCCAGCGAGACGGCCTGCTCGTAGAAATCCCGGGCCGCGGCCGGGTCGTCCGCAAGCTCCCGGAGGCGGCCCAGGAAAAAGGCGGCGGCGGCGGCTTCGGCCTTTGCCCGGGCCACCTCCGCCAGCCGGGTTTCGAGGGACCGGCCCAGAGCCGACTCGGCCCCGTCGAGGTCGCCGTCGGACAGGCGGGACCGGATGGCGGCCGAAGGCGGATCGGACCGGCCCCGGTCCACGGCCAGTCGGTGGACGCCCTCGAGAGTCTTGATCCAGGCGTCCAGAGCGGTCTGCCGGTCTCCGGCGGGGATCGAGCGGGCCTCGAGGACCTCGACCACCCGGTCGTAAACCGCCTCGGGAAGCTCCGGGTCGGCGTCGTCGGGCGTGGAGTCGGCCGATTCGGGAACCGGTCCCAGAGGATCGTAGGTCAGAGAAGGTTCCGGCGGGGGCTCGGGCGGCTCGGCGGCCGCCGGGCCGGCCGCGAGACAACCGGCGATGACCAGGGAAAGGAGATTCCGAAGGATTTGAAAGCCGTGTCTTGGCGAGCGCGGGGCAGACTGAGAGTTGATTCGCATGGGGTTCCTTAAAAACGGGATTGATTCCGATCGAGGCTCCGATACTGGATCGCCTCGGAGACGTGGTGGGCTTTGATGCCGGCGGCGCCCTCCAGGTCGGCAATCGTCCGGGAGATTTTGATGACCCGGTTGTAAGCCCGGGCCGACAGGCCCAGCCGGTCGATGGCCGTTTCCAGGAGACGCTCCGACGGCTCGTCCACGGCGCAGTGTCGCTTGATATGCCGGCTGCTCATCTGGGCGTTGCAGAAGATCCGGGTCCGGGCAAACCGATCGGCCTGGATGGCCCTTGCCGCTGAAACCCGTTCCCGGATGGCCGACGAGGCTTCCGCGGCCCCTTTGCTGGTGAGGTCCTTGTAGGGGACCGCCGGGACCTCGACGTGGATGTCGATCCGGTCCAGGAGCGGTCCGGAGATCCGGGACCGGTACCGGCTCACCTGCTGGGGCGAGCAGGTACATTCGTGGATGTCGTCGGTGAAGTAGCCGCAGGGGCAGGGGTTCATGGCGGCGATGAGCATGACGCTCGAGGGGTAGGTGAGGGTGGTGGTGGCCCGGGAGATGGTCACCCGCATGTCCTCGAGGGGCTGGCGGAGCACTTCGAGGACGTGTTTTTTGAACTCGGGAAGCTCGTCTAAAAAGAGGACGCCGTTGTGAGCCAGGCTCACCTCCCCCGGCCGGGGGATCTGACCCCCGCCGATGAGGCCGGCGTCGGAGATGGTGTGGTGAGGCGACCGGAAAGGGCGGACCGTCACCAGAGCCTGGTTCCGGTCGAGCATCCCGGTGACGCTGAAGACCTTGGTCGTCTCGATGGCCTCGTCAAAGCCCATGGGCGGGAGGATCGACGGAATCCGCTTGGCCAGCATGGTCTTCCCGGATCCCGGCGGCCCGATCATGATCAGGTTGTGTCCTCCGGAGGCGGCCACCTCCAAAGCCCGTTTCACGTGCTCCTGGCCCATCACCTCGGCGAAGTCAGCGGCGTCGGGAGCGTCGGCCTCGAAGAGGGCGGCAAGGTCGGTACGGACGGGGGTGAGATCAACCTGACCCCGAAGAAAGTCGATCACCTGGGAGAGGGTCTCGGCCGGCAGGACATCGATTCCATCCACCACCGAGGCCTCCCGGCTGTTGTCCGACGGGACGATGATCCCGGTAAAGCCCGCGTCCCGAGCGGCAATGGCCATGGACAGGGACCCATTAACCGGCTTGACCCGGCCGTCCAGGGAGAGCTCGCCGAGGATCGGGTAATCGGTCAACTGATCCGGGGAGAGAAAACCGGTGGCGGCCAGGATTCCGACGGCCATGGGCAGGTCGAAGCCGGTCCCCGCCTTTTTGATGTTGGCCGGGGCGAGATTGACGGTGATCCGATCGTCGGGAAAAGGGTACCCGCTGTTCTGGATGGCGGATCGCACCCGTTCCCGGCTCTCCTTGACCGCTGCTTCCGGAAGCCCCACCGTGGTAAAAAAGGGGAGACCAAAGGAGATGTCCACTTCCACTTCCACCTGATAGGCATCAATGCCGATCACCGCGCTGCTTAAAACTCTAGCTGCCATCTTCATACTCCTCAACCGCCGGATTATAGCCCAAGGGCTTCCGGATGGAAAGCCTTTTGTCAGCCCGCGCACGCCGGGGGAGGAGAGCGCTACTGAAAAATACCATCCCGCCCCCATTGATCCGGCGGCCAATATATGAAACCTTACCCAAGGGGCCGGATCGGCTTGCAAACGGCGGCCAAACAGGATATGAGGTCTGAAGGCGGTAAGGCTGGGCTGTCAAGCAGCCCGCGCCTGAATGGCTGGCCGGTCGCCCCCGCGGGTTGATCATTTGGTCATAACCTCACATAAGGGTTGATCTTTTTGACTCAATCGTTAGATTATCGGGTTCGAAGGGGATTTAGGATTTTAGATTTTTGATTTAGGATTTTGGATTTTTACTTATGCTTGTTCATAACCTATAACCCATCCCCTGAAACCTAATAACCTATGACCCATAACCTATCATTTAAAAGGTCTTTGTCATGCAATTGAGTTTGCGGCAACGGACAATCGCTCGGCCGGCCGCCTGTACCGGGGTGGGGGTTCACTCGGGCCGGCCGGTCCATTTAACAGTGCATCCGGCGCCCATCAACCACGGGATCAAGTTTCTTCGGTCCGACCTGCCGGGATGTCCGGAGATCCCGGCCCATTTCCACAATGTGGTGGATACGAGCCTGGCCACGGTCATCGGCCATGACGGCTGCATTGTTTCGACCATCGAGCACCTGATGGCGGCGCTGGCGGGTTTGTCCATCGACAACGCCCTGGTGGAGATTGACACTTACGAGGTGCCGATCATGGACGGCAGCGCCGGTCCTTTCAGTTGGATGCTGCGCGAGGCGGGAATCCGGGAGCAGTCCGGGCCCCGCTGTTTTTTTGTGGTCAAGGAGTCCATCGCCCTGTCCGACGGCGACCGGTCGGTGGCGGTCCATCCCGCTCCGTCATTCGGCATCACCTGCGCCATCGACTTCAATCATCCCCTGGTCCGCAGGCAGGAATACAGCCTGGACCTCGATGAGGACGCTTTTCACCGGGAGATTGCTCCGGCCCGGACCTTCGGCTTTCTCCACGAGGTGGAGTATCTCAAACGCCTGGGGCTTGCCCGGGGCGGCTCATTGGATAACGTGGTGGTCCTGGACGGTCGGCGGATCGTCAACCATGATGGCCTGCGGTTTGCGGACGAATTTGTCCGTCACAAGATTCTCGACTGTATCGGTGATTTCTCTCTTTTGGGGATGCCGGTGCTCGGGCATCTGGTGGCTGAAAAATCCGGACATGCCTTCAATCACGCCTTTCTGGAGCGTTTTTTCGAGCAAAAGGGCTCATGGGACACCCTGACCCTTCATGACACCTACGGGTTCGCCGATTCCGAGGACCCTCCCCAGGCCATGGCCATGTAGTTCCAGTGCTGAGTGCTGAGTG
>CAYNGG010000231.1:0-2647 GCA_964396575.1 uncultured Desulfobacteraceae bacterium
TGGCCAGTCTGGGCGATTACGTCTGGCTGGATATTGATCAGGATGGCAATTGGGAGGAGGGCGAGCCGGGAATTGGAGGCGTGACGATTCATCTCATTGATCCGGGAACCGGCAATACCATCGCCACGACGGTGACGGACCCCAGCGGCGGATACCGCTTTGACGGACTCGTGCCGGGGAATTACGTCCTGATTTTCGAGCCGCCTCCCGGATATGCGTTTACCTTGCCGAATCAGGGGGACGACCATACAACCGACAGTGACGTCGATCCGGTAACGGGTCAGACCGTCGTGATTCCGGTTCTTCCCGGTCATCATGTCCCGGATATCGATGTCGGGATTTACCCCATCGATTTCCAGGAATTTCCGGATCTGGGCAACACATCGAAAACCGCCGTCGATATCAACGGCGGGGATCTGATGCCCGGGGATATCATCCAATACAGCGTCGTGATTTACAACGCGGGCAATGGGGATGCGACCGGGGTGGTTTACACGGATACCATGAACCCCTACACCCAGCTCCTCGCGGATTCCATCGAGACCGATCGGGGACAAGTTGACGTAGTTGACCCAAGCGCCGTTTTCCGGGTTGACATCGGCACCATCTGGCCGTTCGAAAGCGTAACCATCCGTTACCAGGTCCAGCTCGACGAGGATGCGCCGTATTGCATCTGGATCGACAACCAGGGTCGGGTCACCAGTGGATTGACGCCGGAAGAGCCGACCGATGATCCGTCCTCCGGGAGCCTCAACGATCCGACCCTTGTCGGACCGGTCGGCGGTATCACCGGAGCGGCGAGTCTCGATGCGGTCAAGACCGTGATCGATGTGGACGGCGGCGAGCTTCTGCCCGGGGACATCATCGAATTCCGAATCGAGGTGACCAATGGCGGTACTGAAGTGGCGAAACACCTCGTCCAAACCGACGGTATCCCGTTGCACACGGATCTGATACCCGGCAGCCTGACCACTGACCGCGGCATGGCTTTCGAAACGAATCCTTTGACCATCCAGAGCGGAGATCTCCAGCCGGGCGAGACCACGATGGTGACCTTTCAGGTGGTGGTGGACGAGGATGCGCTGCCCAATACGAATATCGTCAACCAGGGCCGAATAACCGCGGAGTGCGGCTTGGTAGCGCTGACCGATGATCCGACCATCCCCGGCCCGGAAGATCCCACGGGAATCTATGTGACCGGCGGGAAGCCGGATCTCGAGGTCTATAAGACGGTCCGGGATCTCAACGGCGGCCGGGTCAATGCCGATGATCTGCTCCAATACACGGTAACGCTCGTCAACATGGGAACCGCGGCCGTGGAGCGGGTGATCTTCCATGACCATCCGTATGGCTACGTCCGGCTGATTCCCAAGACGGTCGGCAATTCCGCCGGGACCGTGGTCCGGGGCAATAGCGATTCCGATCACACCGTTGAAATCGATCTCGACCGCCTGCCGCCGAATGAGACGGTGACCATCACCTATCAGGTCGAGGTCCTCCCCGGCGTGCCGACCGGTGCTCGGATTTCAAACCAGGGCTTAGCATACATAGGGGGCTGGCCCATTTTCTCGGGCGGCGACTTGTCGGCCGAGCCGACGGACGACCCGTCCACGGTCGCCGACGACGACCCCACCGTGATTGTCGCCGAAGGCTGTGCCACGGCGCCGCCGATCCGCGCTTACAAGACGGTCACCGGCGACCGGCCGGTGATCCGATGGGAGATGCGGTGGATCAACGACGGAGATGAGCCGATTCGGCTGGAGATCGAGGACCCCGTGCCGGAAGGCACCACTTACCTGGATGGAACGCTTGGCGCTGATTACGGAACCGTCGGATATGATCCGGATTCGGATTTGATCGTCTGGGACGGGGAAATCCCCCCTGATGGCGCCGAGCTGAAGATCTGGTTTGAGACCCGGGTGGCCGACGCCACGGTCCTGACGGAAAATCAGGCCTGCGCCCTCTGGGATCGAAGCGCTCATTTCGGGGATGCGGATGACTGCCTGGTCCGGATTTGCACGGATGATCCCAACACGCCCGAGCCGGACGACCCGACGGTCTGGACCGCGGCGCCATGCCCCATGAGCCTGGGAGATTTTGTCTGGACCGATGCCTGTGAAGGCTACCCCCGTGACATTTCCAACGCACCGGGATCGGGAAATCGGATGCTGGAAACCGCCGTCGGGGTCAATGGCGTGAAAGTCGATCTCTTCAGGGATAGCAACCGATCCGGGGATTTCACCCCGGGCGTGGATGAATACTTGAGATCCACGACGACCGGGAATAAGGACTATGGCGAGGGCGACGAGCGCCCCGGCTACTATCGCTTCGATACACTCTGTGAAGGCGAATATATCCTCCGGATCGATCCGGCCAATTTTGCCGAAGGCGGCCCATTGGCGAAAACGATGAGCGTGCCGGGATCACCGGATCCGGATGACGATGTCAACGGGGATGATAACGGCTCGCCCTTGACCGATATCGGCGTCGTCAGCCGGGCGGTGACCCTGATACCGGGCACGGAGCCGGTCGATGACGGTGATGACGATGCCAACACCAATTTGACGGTTGATTTCGGCTTCTGCCGGGAATCCGCCCCCGACCCGGAATGTCCGGGGTGCCGGCCCATGAAGCCGTTCTAGCCATT
>CAYNGG010000231.1:2747-6634 GCA_964396575.1 uncultured Desulfobacteraceae bacterium
CGGTGGCGGCCGGCTTTGGCGGGGGCGAGCGTTTTTCCGGAGCGGAGCTGCTGGCCTCACCGGATCGGCTGCGTGAGGCCCGCGCCCGGATAGTCCAGCGGATTGATGATTGATGATTTCGGATTTTCAAAATCTAAAATCCATTGAAAGGAACGCATCCATGAGCGACCTCCAACGGATCGGCCGCGCCGTCGGCCTCCTTGCCATTGCCATCCTGCTGATCGCATCCCCGGCGGCCGGCGACGAGATGCTCGCCCCTTACGGGCTCAAAGGGTATGCCTACACCTATTCCCCGCTGACCGTCGACGGATTCCATCTCCAGACCGGGGCCATGTATTCCATCTATCACGAAAACAATCTGGAATGCCGGGACGGCTATATCTGGGACCTCCCGGTGAGCCTGACCTACGGGGACGGGAAGCTCTGGGAAGCCGCCGTCGCCATCCAGTGGGAGCGATGGAAGAACACCGACTACGACGTGGATGAACGGGGCTTCGGGGACCTCTTCATCGGCGGAAAGCTCCTCCCCCTGGCCCAGGACCGGGGGATGCCCCTGGACCTCGCCGTGATGCCCTATTTCCTCCTGCCCACCGGGGACCGGGAGGCCTCCATCGGCGACCTCTACCTCTTCAACCCATCGGAGGACGATGACCTGGCATACGGGCTCAACCTTCTCCTCGGCCGGCGCTGGGACCGGTTCTATCTCTCGGTGAACCTGGGGATCAACCGGGTCGATACGGACCTGCCCTACATCGAGGAAGAAACCCTGCTGTTCGGGATGGCCCTGGAGTATCAGGTCTCCGAGCGGCTCAATACCTACCTGGAGTTTCTCAACAACGAGAACAAAAACCGGTTCCAGTGCGATGTCTGCACCGCCTGCGATGATCCCGACGTCGAAGAGGACATCCGGGAGGTGGGCCTCGGCGCCGTCTGGCTCGCCGGCCCGTGGGGATTCAAGGCCCACATCGGGGCCGGGATGACCGAAACCTCACCCGACTTCCGCCTCCTGACGCTGATCAACCGGACCTTCTCCTTCTGATCCCCCGCCACGCTTGACACCCTGACGGGGTTTCACTTCACCCCCCGGCGACCGCCTGAAAAGGGCTTCCGCCGGGGGGATTTATGAGCTATTATTGCAAAAGCTCCGGTTGGACCCGTAGATCAATTATCTGGTGGACGGTGAGACCGGCGAGATTTTTGATTCAAAGGAAATGGGCATGAAGCCCGCGAAAAAGATCTGCACGATGGCGATTGAAGATGGTGAGTGGCGGTTGGATCAGATTGATGATAAAAAGTAGAGCGCTCATTTACGCCGCGTTTGATGGGGGCGGGGTTTCAGCCCCGATCCATCTTCCCCGGACAACGACGGACGGTAATCCGGCATGATCGACCGGATTTCCAGAAATGAAATGCGAAAGCGGGCGCACGCTTTTGTCGGGGAGTGGAAAGACGCCGGGGATGAGCGCCGGGAATCCCAGTCCTTTTGGGACGCTTTTTTCCATGTTTTCGGAAAGAAACGGCGGGAGATCAGTGAATTCGAACGCGCCGTGAAAAAGCTCGGCGACCGGCGCGGGTTCATTGACCTGTTCTGGCCGGGGCATCTGGTCGTCGAGCAGAAATCCCTGGGGAAAGACCTCGAAAAGGCCGCTGACCAGGCATTCGACTACCTGTCCGGCCTCAAGGCGTATGAAAAGCCCCGCTACATCCTCGTCTCCGATTTCCGGCATTTCATCCTGCACGATCTCGTAGCTCGCACCGAGCGTCAATTTGTCCTCGAAGCGTTGCCGGACCGGCTGGAATGGTTTGATTTCATCTCCGGCTATGAACCCCGCGTCCACGCCGAGGAAGACCCCGCCAACATCCAGGCGGCCGAGCACATGGGGCGGCTCCACGACGCGCTGACCGAAAGCGGTTATGGCGGCCACGACCTGGAGCTTTTCCTGGTCCGGATGCTTTTTTGTGTTTTCGCCGAGGACTCCGGAATTTTCCAGGAAGCCCACGGGTTCGAACGGTACATCAAGGAAGAAACCCGATCGGACGGCGCGGACCTCGGAGCCCACATCGCCTCCATTTTCCAGGTGTTCAACACCCCCGAGGACCGTCGGTCCCGGAACCTCAATGAGCTCCTGGCCGGATTTCCATACGTAAACGGCAAGCTGTTTGCCGAGACCCTGCCCATGCCCTTTTTCGACTCCGACATGCGGCGGATTCTGCTGGAGTGCTGTGAATTCGACTGGAAAGACATCTCTCCGGAAATCTTCGGTGCCCTCTTTCAGTCCATCATGGACCGGGACAAGCGGCGGAACCTTGGAGCCCATTACACCTCCGAGCGCAACATTCTCAAGCTGATCCAGCCCCTGTTTCTGGATGAGCTCTGGGAGGAGCTGGAACGGATCGGCCAGAACCGCCGGAAGCTTCAGGCCTTCCATGATCGGATCGCGGGTCTCCGGTTCCTGGACCCCGCCTGCGGCTGCGGCAACTTCCTCATTGTGACCTACCGGGAGCTGCGGAAGCTGGAGATCGAGGTGATCAAGCGGCTTCACGCTAAAAAGGGCCGGATTCAGAAACGAATCGACGTTCTGGATGAGCTGGTCCGGCTCAATGTCGATCAGTTTTACGGTATCGAAGTCGAGGAGTTTCCGGTCCGGATCGCGGAGGTGGCCCTCTGGCTCACCGATCACCAGATGAACCGGGAGCTGTCGGCTGAATTCGGACTCTATTTCGCCCGGATTCCCCTGACCCATGCCCCGACCATCCATCACGGAAACGCCCTGGAAATGGATTGGGCCGGGATGGTGGACCCGGCAAACCTCGATTTCATCCTCGGCAATCCGCCGTTTCGGGGCTCCAAATACCAGAGCGCGGTCCAGCGGGCGGAGATGAAGTCGGTGTTTAAGGGCGTCAACGGCGCGGGGGTGTTGGATTACGTTTCGGCCTGGTATCTCAAGGCGTCCCGCTTCATCCGGAACTCCCCGATCCGCTGCGCCTTCGTTTCCACCAATTCCATCTCCCAGGGCGAGCAGGCCGGCCTGCTCTGGAAGCCGCTTCTGGAAAATTTTGGGATCAAAATCCATTTTGCCCATCGGACCTTTCAGTGGACCAGCGAGGCCCGGGGCAAAGCGGCGGTGTTCTGTGTGATCATCGGATTCGCGGCCCAGGATGCAAAGCGGAAGTGGCTGTTTGAATACGAGACGCCCAAAACCGAGCTCCCCGAGCGGGCTTCCGCCAAAAACATCAATCCCTACCTGGTGGACGCGCCCGACGTGGCCATTGTCCGGCGGAGCAAACCGCTTTGCCAGGTGCCGGAGATGGTTACGGGGAATCAGCCGATTGACGGTGGCCATTATCTCTTTTCACCGTCGGAAAAACGGGAGTTTCTTCTGCGGGAGCCCCAGGCGGAACCGTTTTTCCGTCGATGGATTGGAAGCAGGGAGCTGCTGAACAATATTGAAAGATGGTGCCTATGGCTGGGGGATTGCCCGCCACAACAGCTCAAAAAGATGCCCGAATCGCTTAAGCGGGTTGAGGCGGTACAAACATTTAGAGCCCAAAGTAAGCGAAAACAGACGCAAAAAGTGGCTCAGACGCCGACGAGGTTTTATTTGGAGACAATACCAACGGGCCAATCAATCCTAGTGCCGAAAATCTCCTCTGAAAGACGATTTTACATGCCGATTGGCTTTATCGGGCCAGAAACGTTATGCAGCGATCTTGTCCATTTGATTCCTGATGCCGAACGCTACCATTTCGGCGTAATCTCATCACTCATGCACATGGAATGGATGCGCTATGTCGCCGGCCGCCTGAAAAGCGATTACCGATATTCCATCACCTTCGTTTACAACAACTTTCCCTGGCCTGAAAATCCCGCGGAAAAAGAGACTCAG
>CAYNGG010000232.1:0-6621 GCA_964396575.1 uncultured Desulfobacteraceae bacterium
CTTACATCCCCGACTTGAAGAAGGTCACCGGGTCGGCCACCAGCCCCCGGCGGGCGGCCCGCTCCGCGGCGGTGGGGGCATGGGACGTGGGCTCGGTCCCGGCCCGGAAGCACTCCCGGAAAGTATCCGTGGCGCCGGTCCGGGCCAGAAGGCCGGTCGCCCGGTCGATCTCGGCGAAAACCACCTCGTCGGGCACCGGAAACTCCCGGACCGGCAAGCCTTCGTGGGCCACCGTCATGAAATCGAGCCAGATGGGGCTGGCGGCCCTGGAGCCGGTCTCCCGCCGCCCGAGGGACCGTTCCTGGTCAAACCCGACCCAGGAGCCGGCCACATAGTCGGGAGTGAATCCGAGAAACCAGGCGTCCCGGAAGTCGTTGGTGGTCCCCGTCTTTCCGGCGACGGGCCGCTCCAATGCCCGGACCCGCCGGCCGGTCCCGTGCTCCACCACGCTCTCGAGAAGACTCGTCATCAGGTAAGCGGTGCCCGGATCAATGGCCGCTTCCGGCTCCACCCGCAAGGGCGAGATGTCCCGCCCGTCCCGGTCGAGAATCCGGGTGACAAAGACCGGCTCAATCCGCCGGCCGCCGTTGGCAAAGACGGAAAAGGCCCCCACCATTTCCTGGAGGGAGACGCCAGAGGCTCCCAGGGCCATGGACAGGCTCCGGTGGAGCCGGGAGGTGATCCCGAGCCGCCGGGCCGCGTCAACGGCCGCATCTTCCCCGATGTCCGCCAAGACCCGGACGGCGGGGATGTTCCGGGACTTGGCCAGGGCCTGGCGGAGCCGCAACGGCCCCAGAAATCGCCGGTCATAGTTGTCGGGCCGCCAGATCCCGCCGCCGTCCGGCACCCGATAGACAAACGGGCTGTCACTGAGGATGGTCGCCGGGGTGTACCCGTTTTCCAGGGCCGCCGTGTAGATGATCGGCTTGAAGGCCGATCCGGGCTGCCGGCGGGACTGGACCGCCCGGTTGAACTGGCTCCGTAAATAATCCCGCCCCCCGACCATCGCCCGGACATATCCGGTTCCGGTCTCCACGCAGAGGAGCGCCCCTTCAACCACCGGCGTCTGCTCGAGGCTCAGGGGCCATGGCTCCGATTGGGCCGGCCGCTCTCCGAGCTTAACCTGGATCACGTCGCCAACCTCCAGGCGGGTCCGGGCCCAACGCCGTCCCTCCGAAGAAAGGCGCCCCTGGCCCCCGCCCAGATCCACGATCAGATCCTCGGTCGGCCCGGCGGCCTCGACCACTACCCCCTTGCGGATGGCATCGGGCATCAGGGGCTCCCGCTCGGCTTGGAGGGTTGCCAGATAGTCGGGGATCTCGTCGGCGGCGATCCGGTCAAGAGGCCCCCGGTAGCCCTGCCGCTTGTCCAAGGCCCTCACCCCGTGGTCCACCGCCGCCCGGGCGGCCCGCTGGAGATTCAAATCCACGGCGGTGTGGATCGTCAGGCCGCCCCGGTAGAGGGCGTCATGGCCCACCTGGGCCTCGACAATCCGACGGACGTGCTCGGCATACCAGGGGGCGGATTCCATGAACCAGTTCCGGCGGGGCTGAATCTCGAGCCGGACCTGAGCGGCGGCCTCGGCCGCATCGGGCGAGATATAGCCGTCGATGACCATCCGCTCGAGGACGTACCGGCGCCGCCGGCGGGACCGTTCCGGGTCGGCCACCGGGGAATATCGGGCCGGGGCCGGCGGCAGCCCGGCCAGAGTGGCGCATTGGGCCAGGCTCAGGTCTCCGGCCGATTTGCCGAAGTAGTTCTCGGCGGCCGCCCCGACGCCGTAGGCCCCGTAGCCGAGGTAAATCTGGTTGAGATAGAGGAAGAGGATCTCTTCCTTGGTGAGAGCCCGGTCGATCCGGTAGGCCAGGATGGCCTCCCGGAGCTTCCGGCGGTAGCTCCGCTCCGGGGTCAGGAAAAAGGACCGGGCCACCTGCTGGGTGATGGTGCTGCCCCCCTGGATCACCTCGCCGGCCTCGAAGTTTTTCACCGCCGCCCGGAGGATGCTCAAGAAATCCACCCCCTCGTGCTCGAAAAACCGGGCGTCTTCCGCCGCCACAAAGGCCCGGATCAAGTTCTCCGGCATCTCCGACAGGGGGACGACGATCCGCCGCTCAGTGTAAAACTCCGCGATCTTGGTCCCGTTCGCGGAGTGGACGGTGGTCACCACCGGCGGCCGGTAGTCGCTCAACGAGTCAATCCGGGGGAGGTCCTCGGTGATGTGGAGGTAGAGCCCGACCGCCCCCAGCGCCCCGAAGATCACGCCGGTCAGGCCGCTCCAGACGAGCCCCCACAGAATCCGCCGCAAGGGGGACCCTTTTTTGTCGGGTGCCGTCCGGTCGTCCGGAGTGTCGGGAATCGGAGTTTGCCTGGCGCGTCGTCTGGGCATCGATTGCGCTTTCAAGCCGGTTGGGCCCGAGCGACCCCCGGCGACTGAAGTCTGGATTTGTTGGGTGTCGCCCGTTCAAGGACGGGGACACCATCTCACTATACCAGAATGACCCGGCCGACGGTATCCAAAAACTTGAAAACTTGCCTCGCCCCGCCGTCGGTGATAATCTGCCGGCCAATGCAAGCACTTCAACCTATAAGGAGGGCAACGCCAATGTCAGAACGGATCGGATTTATCGGAATGGGGATCATGGGGTCCCGGATGGCTCGAAACCTGCTGAAGGCGGGCCATCCGGTGACCGTTTACAACCGGAGCCGGGACAAGGCCGCCCCCCTGGCTGAAGACGGCGCCACCGTGGCGGACACACCCGCCGAAGCGGCTGACGGGGCCGATGCGGTCATCCTGATGCTCACCGGCCCGGAGGCCTGCGACGCCGCCGTTCAGGGGGACAGCGGGATTCTCCGGGCCGCCCATCCCCCCGCTTCCGTGGTCAACATGAGCACGGTCCCGAAGGAATATTCAGAAGGGCTGAACGCGACGATAACCGGAGCCGGGATCGGCTTTCTGGAGGCCCCGGTGTCCGGGTCGAAAAAGCCGGCCGAAGACGCTCAACTGGTGATCCTCGCCGGCGGGCCGGCCGAGTTGGTCCAAACCCTCGAGCCCGTCCTGCTGAAGATGGGTAAGAAGGTGGTCCACTGCGGGCCGGTCGGCCAGGGCGCCGCCATGAAGCTGACCATCAACCTTCTCCTCGGGACCATGATGGAAGGGCTCTGCGAGGCGGTCAACTTCGGAACCCGGAGCGGGCTTCCACCCGAGCTGATTCTGAGCACCGTCCTGGCCGGTCCCCTCGGATGCGGCTTTTTCGGCCTCAAGGAAGGCCCGCTCAAAACGGATGACTACCCGCCCCAGTTCCCGCTCCAGCACATGCTCAAGGACCTCCGGTTCGCCATGGACGCGGCCCGGCAAAACGGCGCCGCCGTCCCGGCCGGGTCGGCCGTCACCGAGACCTTCGAGACGGGGCTCGACATGGGCCTCGGCGAGCTGGACCTCGCGGCCGTGATGCGGGTTATTCAGTCCCGGAGCGGCTGATCCCAATGGAGACCCGCGAGGGCGAGAATGCCTCGCGGGTCCCGTTTTGACTTTCCCCCGCCCCCTGCCTATCTTCCGGCAACCAGATTGTTGACCTCAACCCGCCCGCGCCGTCCCGGCCGGGCGCGGACGTCCGGAGAAATCCATGTCCCAACCAGATCAGACATCCCAGGTCCCGCCGATTCCCCTTCATGGACGACTCGGGGGGCCGAATCCCGCCGCTGAGCTCGACACCCTCATTGTCCGGGGGGCCCGGGAGCACAACCTGAAAAACATCGACGTCGAGCTGCCCAAAAAGCGGCTCATCGTCTTCACCGGCGTTTCCGGCTCGGGAAAGTCCAGCCTCGCCTTCGACACCATCTTCGCCGAAGGACAGCGGCGCTACGTCGAGTCGCTTTCCGCTTATGCCCGGCAGTTCATCGGGCAGATGGAAAAGCCCAGGTACGAGACCATCCGGGGGCTTTCCCCCACCATTTCCATCGAGCAGAAGGCGGCATCGAAAAACCCCCGTTCGACGGTGGGGACCATCACCGAGATCTACGACTATCTCCGGGTCCTCTACGCCCGGATCGGCGAGCAGTATTGCATCCACTGCGGACAAAAGGTGGGCCGGGGTGACCCCCAGGGGATGGTCGCCCGGATTCTGACCCTCCCGCCCGGCGCCAGGATCCTGATCCTGGCGCCCCTCGTGGAAAACCGGAAGGGCGAGCACCGGGAGATCCTCGAACGCCTCGCCGCCGACGGCTACGCCCGGGTCCGGATTGACGGGGTGGTCCAGCCCCTTGATGACGTCCACCAACTGGCCCGCCACAAGAAGCACAACATCGAGGTCGTGGTGGATCGGCTGAAGATCGCCGCCACCGACGGGTTCCGGAAGCGGCTCACCGACTCCGTGGAAACGGCCCTCCGGCTGGGCGGCGGCCGCCTCATCCTCCACGTGATCGACCGTGAGGACATCCCCATGAGCGAGGCCCGGGCCTGCTGCGGGATGGCCTACCCGGCCCTCGACCCGCCGCTGTTCTCCTTCAACTCGCCCCAGGGGATGTGTCCGGCCTGCAACGGGATCGGCAGCCAGATCACCATGGATGTCGATAAGATCGTTCCGGACCCGAACAAGTCGATCCGGGAAGGGGCGGTGGTTCCCTGGCGCCATTACTTCACCCGAACCGACGCCGAGAACGGGTCCTGGGGGATGCGGCAAATCCGGGCCTTGGCCGATGCCTATGGGATCGACCTGGACCGGCCCTGGCGAAAGCTGCCCAAGGCGCATCGGGACCTGATCCTCCACGGCTCCGACGGCCAGGAAATCCACGTCAAATGGGATTCAGCCAAGGTCCGGGCCGACGTCTCCATGACCTGGGAGGGACTCGTCAATCAGCTTATGCGGCGCTACGAGGCCACCGGCTCCGAGCGCCAGAAACGGTGGTACGCCTCTTTCATGTCGGCCCGGACCTGCGAGGCCTGCGGCGGCGGACGGCTCCGGCCGGAGGTCCGCCACGTCCGGGTGGGCGGCCGGTCGATCATGGACCTCTGCGCCATGACCATCCGGGAGGCCCACGACGCCCTGGCCGGCCTCGCCCTCACCGGCAACCAGCAGCTCATCGCCGCTGAGCTGATCAAGGAGATCACGGCCCGCCTGGGCTTTCTCATCAATGTCGGCCTCGATTACCTTTCCCTGGACCGCAACGGCCCCACCCTGTCCGGCGGCGAGTCCCAGCGAATCCGGCTCGCCTCACAGGTGGGCGCCGAGCTGACCGGGGTCCTTTACATCTTGGACGAGCCATCCATCGGCCTCCACCAGCGGGACAACGTCCGGCTCCTCGAAACCCTCTGCCACCTCCGGGACATCGGCAACACCCTCATCGTCATCGAGCACGACCGGGAGACCATGGAGACGGCCGACTGGATTTTAGACATCGGCCCCGGCGCGGGCCTCCTCGGCGGCCAGGTAGTCGCCCAGGGGACGCCCGAGGAGATCCGCCGGCATCCCGCCTCGATCACCGGCCGGTTCCTCAACGGGACCGAGCGGATCGAGGTCCCCGCCCGCCGACGGAAGCCCCGGACCGCTCGAACCGCCGCCCAGGGCTGGATCACGGTCCGGAAGGCCTCGGAAAACAACCTGGCCAACGCCACCGTCAAGATCCCTTTAGGGCTGTTGGTGGCGGTGACCGGGGTCTCCGGGGCCGGGAAGTCAACCCTGGTCAACGGAGTCCTCTATCCGGCCCTGGCCCGCCGGCTCCACGGATCGACGCTCCCGGTGGGCAAACACTCGGGGACCGGGGGACTCGACCAGATCGACAAGGTCATCAACATCGACCAGAAGGCCATCGGCCGGACTCCCCGGAGCAACCCGGCCACCTACACCAAGGTCTTCGACCCCATCCGCGACCTCTTCGCCGGGCTCCCGGAAGCCCGGGCCCGGGGCTACAAAAAAGGGCGGTTCTCCTTTAATGTCAAGGGCGGACGGTGCGAGGCCTGCGGCGGCGACGGCTACCTCAAGGTGGAAATGCACTTTCTGGCCGATGTCTATGTCCCCTGCGAACGATGCGGGGGCCGACGGTTCAACGAGGCAACCCTCCAGGTCCGGTACAAGGATCATTCCATCGCCGACGTCCTCGACCTCTCCGTCCGCCAGGCCATGGACATCTTCGAAAACCACCCGAAGATCCGGTCCATCCTCCAGACCCTCATGGACGTGGGGCTGGGATACATCAAGCTGGGCCAATCGGCCACCACCCTTTCGGGCGGCGAGGCCCAGCGGATCAAGCTCTCCCGGGAGCTGGCCCGGCGGGATACCGGCCGGACCCTCTATATCCTGGACGAGCCCACCACCGGGCTCCACTTCCAGGACATCCGGATGCTCCTGAACGTCCTCCACCGCCTGGTGGACGGCGGAAACACCGTGGTGATCATCGAGCACAACCTCGACGTCATCAAGACCGCCGACTGGATCATCGACCTCGGGCCGGAAGGGGGCCATGCCGGAGGCCGGGTCGTGGCCCAGGGCGCCCCGGAGAAAGTGGCCCGGGTAAAGGAAAGCTACACGGGGACGTTTTTGAGGGGGGTGTTGGAGGAAGGGAGACGGGGGTGATGTCGGACGTCCATCCAGAGGAGCCCGCCTGCCGCAATTTTTATCGTGAAAA
>CAYNGG010000233.1:0-6606 GCA_964396575.1 uncultured Desulfobacteraceae bacterium
CATCATGATGTCCATACAGATGAGGTCATAGGGGGTCCCGTCGGCCAGGGCCATCCGGAAGGCCTGGACCGCCTCCTCGCCGTCCACCACAACGTCGCAGTCCCCGTAGGGGCTGAGGATTTCCTTGAGCATCCGTCGGGCGACGAAATCGTCTTCCACGATCAATATCTTCATGATTTTCTCCTCCGGGGCGTGCCGAGGCCGCCCCCTTTCAACCGCATCCGTCATTCACGCCCCCCCTGGCAGGTTCCGCTCGATCCGGCGCAACAGCGACCGGACTTTGTCCGAATCCCCCCGCCGGATTGCCAGGAGGAGCCGGAATGCCTCATCAGCGACGGCTCCGGCACCGGCGGCGTCAGCCGTTTCCCGGAAATTACGGATTGTCGATTCCACCCGGTCGGCCGGGCCCCCGTGCAGAGCGTTGACGATCTCCTTCAGCCGCCTCGACAGCTCGTCTCCCGGTGGTTGTTCGCCGCTCGGCTCATCCCCGTTGGCCATGGGCCCGGGGGGGTCCGGCGAGCCGTCGCCGGCCAGGTAGGGACGGATGGCCCGGAGAAAGGCGTCCCGGTCGATGGGCTTGGTGAGAAAGTCGTTCATGCCCACGGCCCGGCAGCGGTTCCGATCGTCAGCGTAGGCGTGAGCGGTCAGGGCGATGACCGGGATGTCCGGATATTGTCGTCGGAGGCGCCGGGTGGCCTCCAGACCGTCCATTTCCGGCATCCGGACGTCCATGAGGATCAGATCGACGGGACCGGCGGCCAGGGTGTTCAGGACCCCCCCGCCGTCATTGACGGCGGTGACGGTGTAGCCCCCGTCGGTCAGAAACCGCTGGAAGACCTTCTGGTTGACGGGGTCATCCTCGGCCAGCAGGACGTGGGCGCGAGCCAGCCGGGCCGCGTCGGCCTCCGCCGGGCCGTTGTGGAAAGTCCGGGTTCGCCCGGCAAAGAGGATGGCGTCATCGGAAGCCTCGACCGACTCGGTTCCGTCGGCCGCCGGAATGCCGAAGGGGACCTCGAAGGTGAGCTCACTGCCCACCCCGGGCCGGCTTTTCGCCGAAATCCGGCCGCCCATGATCTCCACCAGCTTTTTGCAGATGTTGAGCCCGAGCCCGGTGCCCTCGAAGCTCCGGGTTGCCGTGCCGTCGGCCTGAACAAACGCATCGAAGATGGTCGGCAGCTTGTCAGCCGAAATCCCGACGCCGGTGTCGGAGACGGTGAACCGGAGCCAAACGGTTTCGGGATGATCTTCAGCCCCCGGCGGGTCCGGAAGGCGGGTGACGGTCAGGCGGACCTCGCCCTCGTCGGTGAATTTGATGGCGTTTCTCAGGAGATTGACGAGGACCTGGCGAAGCCGGCCGGCGTCTCCCATCAGCCGCCGGGGGATGTCGTCGGCCAGATCGCGGTGAATATCGAGACCCTTCTCCCGGGCGTCAAAGGTGAGGGGGGCGATGGCCGAGCTGATCACCGACCGGAGCCGGAGCTCGGCCGCCTCGAGGGTCACCTTGCCGGCCTCGATCTTGGAGAAATCGAGGATGTCGTTTAAGAGGTTCAGGAGAGTGTCGGCCGAGTGGCGGGCCAGGTCGAGGTATTCCCGCTGGGCGGCGGTCAGGTCGGTGTCGAGGGTCAAATCGAGCATCCCGATAACCCCGTTCATCGGGGTCCGGATCTCGTGGCTCATGTTGGCGAGGAACTCGCTTTTGGCCCGGTTGGCCAGCTTGGCGTCCCGGGCGAGCCCGTTGGCGCAGCGGACGGCGTCCTTGAGCTTTTCGTTGGCCTGTTCGAGCTGCCGGGTCCGTTCGGCCACCCGGTGCTCCAGCTCCGCCTTGAGCTTCCGGAAAGCCCCTTCGGTGGCCTTCTGCCGGGTGATGTCCCGGCCGAAGATGGCCACTCGGGTGACCTGGCCGCCCGCGTCAAAGACCGGGCAGAGCTGGTTGTCGTTGATCCGCCCGTTGTTGTCGTCCTCGAACCGGACACTTTGGCCGGTCTCGATGACCTGGGCGACCTTCTCCCGCCGCCTTCCGGCCATCCGGGGCGGCATGAAGTCGAATGCGATCCGTCCCACCAGGTCCCGCCGGGGATAACCGATCCGCCGGGCGGCCACCCCGTTCAAGGCCAGGATGACCCCGGCCGGGTCGATCAGGATCGCCGTCTCGGTGAAGGCGTCGAGAAGGGCCTGCTCCGTTTGCACGGCAAGGTCCGGCCCGGCTCCGCCGAGTGGCGGGGTCTGAAGATGGGATGCGGTCATTAAATTTCACGTCCAGACATCGAAACGGTTCCGGTTCAGGCGCTCAGGCGGAGGACGGCCGGGGCGATGGCTTCCAGGGGGAGAATCTTGTCCACGGCCCCGCGCTTGATGGCCTCCTGGGGCATCCCGAAGACCACCGACGTGGCCTCGTCCTGGGCCACGGTGGCGGCCCCGGCCCCCTTCATTTCCAGCATGCCCCGGGCCCCGTCGTCGCCCATCCCGGTCATGATCACCCCCACGGCGTTGGCCCCGGCATACCGGGCGGCGGATCGGAAAAGAACGTCCACCGATGGCCGATGGCGACAGACCAGGGGGCCGTCGCGGACCTCGACGTAGTAGCGGGCCCCGCTCCGTTTGAGCAGGGTGTGGTGATTTCCCGGCGCGATGAGGACCCGGCCCCGGAGCACGGTGTCGTTGTTTTCGGCCTCCTTGACCGAGACCCGGCAGAGTCCGTCCAGGCGCCGGGCAAAGGCCGCCGTGAACTGCTCCGGCATGTGCTGAACAATGACCATCCCCGGCGCGTCCAGGGGCAGGGCCTCCAGAAAAACCCGGAGGGCCTCGGTTCCGCCGGTGGATGCCCCCACGGCGACGATTTTCTCGGTGGTCCGGACCATGGCCCGTGAGGGCGGGGCTCCCGGGATCACCACGTCGGCGGTCAGCTTCGGCTCCACCTGCCGAATGACCGACGGGATCTTTTGTTTCCGGGTCAGGGCCGCGGCCTTGACCGTGTCGCAGATCCGAACCCGGGACTCCTCCAGGAACCGCTTGGTCCCCAGCCGAGGCTTCTCGATGATCTCGACGGCTCCGTACTCCAGGGCTTTTAAAGCCGTCTCGGAGCCCCTCTGGGTGAGCCCCGAGCAGATCACCACCGGGATCGGGTGCTGGCTCATGATCTTGTGGAGAAAGGTGATCCCGTCCATCCGGGGCATCTCGACGTCCAGGGTGATCACGTCCGGGACCTCCCGACGGATCTTAGCGGCCGCGATATACGGATCGGATGCAGTGGCCATCACCGACAGGCCGGGGTCCGACTCGAGAATTTCCGCCAGAGTCCCGCGGACCACCGCCGAGTCATCAACGATCAACACCCGGATCTTCCGTATCCCCGCCACGACGTTACCTCAGCCGTTTGAGCCACACCTCGCCGGTGTGGGTAAAGAAAAAGATCTTTCGACCCCGGGTTCCCCCCACGTCACTGACCTTAAACCGAAGGCCAAAGGCTTCCACCGCCCGGATGGCCTCCTCGACGTTTTCGCCCCCCACGGAGACGCTCCGCCGGCTTCCCGGCATGGGGGCGAACATGTCCGCGCCGCCAAAGAGCTTCACCTCGATATCGCGGGGACGGGCGCCCCGCCGTTTAATTGCCTCGATCATTTCCGGCACCACGCAGTTTACATACTTGAACGGCTCGGCGCAACCGGTTTGGCACTGGCCCCGCTCCCGGCAGCGGGGCAACAGGGCGTGACAGATAGCCCCCACCCGAAAGCGGCTCACATACATGGTCACCGCCACGCAGGAGCCGAGGACCGTTGTCACCCGGGTGGGGACATCCCGGACCGCCATCTCCCCCGGCTTGAGGTAAACCGAGGCCAGGTCGGCCGGCGCGCCCACGGCTCCCGGCGTACCGCTCATGGTTTCCGGTAAACCGTGGAGATGGCGGGGACCAGGCCCACGTTCAAGCCGTTCAGGGTCTCGGAATGGCCCATGAACAGATAGCCGTCGGATCGCAGATGCCGACAAATCCGGTTTAAAACCATCTCCTGGGTCGGCCGGTCGAAATAGATGATCACGTTCCGGCAGAAAACGATGTCGGCCGGCTCCCGAAGCCCGAAGTCGGGGTCCATGAAGTTGAGCCGGCGGAAAGCGACCTTCTTGCGGAGCGCGGGAACGATCCGGACCTGGTTCGCACCGGAATCCTTGCTCCGGAGCAGATATTTCTTCCGCAGGGGCATGGGGACGGGAGCGACCTTCTCATGGGCATAGATCCCGAGGGCCGCCTTCTGAAGCACCTGGGTGGAGATGTCGGTGCCGATGATCGAAAAGTCGAAGCCGGGGTGTCCGGCCGCGAATTCCGACAGGACCATCGCCAGCGTGTACGGCTCCTCACCGGTGGAACACCCCGCGCTCCAGATCAACACCCGGCGGTTGATCCCCGCGCCCTTCCCCTGGATAAGCGTCGGGAGCGCCGTCTGGGTCAGATATTCGAAATGGCGCGGCTCCCGGAAAAAATCGGTCTTGTTGGTGGTGATGACGTCGATCATCTGGAGCCGCTCGGCCATGCCGTCCGGGCTGAACACGAAGTCGTAGTAATCGTCGAAAGAGCTCATGCCGAGCAGGCGCAGCCGCTTCTGGAGCCGCGCCTGGAGCATGGTCTTTTTGGCCTCGGTGATGTTGATCCCGAGCTCGGAGCGGATGAAGTGGCTGAACCGGGAAAAGGTCCGCACCGACATGGGCCGGGGGTGGACCGGCTGACGATAGGAGATCTCGCTCCCCATCGCCCCTAAATTTGCGCCTCCATCTCCACGGCCTCCGCCGCCTCGGCGTCATCCGGCGCGTCGAGATCGATCTCGGCCCCCGAAGTCTCGGCAATGGCCAGCTCCTCGGTGGAAAAAATCCGGTCGATGTCCAGGAGAATCACGAAGGTCTCCTCGTGCTTTCCGATCCCCCGGATAAACTCGGTCCGCCACCGCATCCCGATCCGGGGGGGCTTTTCGATCCGTTCCGGCTCCAGCTCGATCACCTCCTCCACCGAATCGGCCAGAGCGCCCAGGATGGTGTTTTCTCCATCGAGGTTGAGCTCCATCACCACGATCCGGGTGTCCACGGTGTTCTCGGTCCGGCTCAGGCCGAATTTCAGGCGCATGTCCACCACCGGCACCACGCCGCCGCGGACATTGATCACCCCCCGCATGAACTCGGGGGCCCGGGGGACCCGGGTGATGGGGCTCAGGTCAAGGACCTCCCGGACCTGGGCCACGTCCAGGGCGAAGGTGTCCTCCGAGAGCTTGAAAGTCAAATACTGACGGGTCTCGGTGATTCCGGTCTCATTCATATCGGCTTGCTCCTTGTCTGGCAAGTTAATACCGTTCAAACTCGTTGTCCCGGCCGTCGGAGGGATCGCTTTCTCCCGCGTGAAGGTCTAAAGCCACGCCGCCCGACGGGGCGGATGGATGCGGCGGTGAAACCTTTTTGCCCGGCCCATGACTTTCCGCCTTCCGACGGCGATTCCGGCGGACCGCCGGCCCGGTCCCCGCCCCGGCCTGGAAGAAGCCCATGGCGCTCTGGAGCGCCTCGGCCTGGCCGGCCAGCTCCTCCGCCGTGGAAGCCATCTGCTCGCTGGTGGAGGCATTCTGCTGGATCACCTGGTCGAGCTGCTGGATCGCCTTGTTGATCTGTCCGGCCCCGACGTTCTGCTCGCTGCTGGCGGCGCTGATCTCCTGTACCAGGTCCGAGGTCTTCCGGATGCCGGGGACCAGTTGAGAGAGCATGGTCCCGGCCGTCTCGGCGATCCGGACGGAGTCGCCCGAGAGCTTGCTGATCCCGTTGGCCGCCCGCTGGCTCCGCTCCGCCAGCTTCCGGACCTCCGAAGCCACCACCGCGAACCCCTTGCCGTGCTCCCCGGCCCGGGCCGCCTCGATGGCGGCGTTCAAGGCCAGAAGATCGGTCTGCCGGGCGATCTCCTCGATGATCCCGATCTTTTTTGCGATTTCCTTCATGGCGGCCACCGTCTGAGTTACCGCTTCGCCCCCTTCCTGAGCGTCCTTGGCCGACTGGAGCGCGATCCGCTCCGTCTCGGCCGCGTTGTCGGCGTTCTGCCGGATGTTGGCGGCCATCTCCTCCATGGATGCGGATGCCTCTTCGGCGGATGCGGCCTGCTGCCCCGATCCCTGGGACAGCTCCTCGGCGGTGGCGCTCATCTCCTGGCTGCCCGAGGAAACGTTGTCGGCGGCGCTTTTCACGTTGACCACCACATCGTTGAGCCGGACCAGCATCTCGTTTAAGGACCGCATCAGCTCGTCCTCGGCGGAACGCTCCCGGACCGTCACCGTCAGGTCCCCGGCCGCCATCCGGCGGGCCACATCAGTGACCCCCTCGGTGGCGTCGATGAGCCCGTTCAGGTTATCCCGGATCTGGTTGAAGTCCCCCCGGTAGGTCTCGGTAATCCGCTCGGGAATCTTGCCCTTTGCCACGGCGTCCAGGTAGTCGGCGGTGACCCGGATCGGCTTCACAAAGGCCTCGATGAGCCGGTTGACCCCCTCGATGAGCCGGCGCCAGGCCCCCTCGTAGTCCCCGGCATTGCCCCGGATGTCGAGATTCCCGTCCTCGACCGCCCGGATGAGGCCGTCGAGCTCCCGGGCGATC
>CAYNGG010000234.1:0-6604 GCA_964396575.1 uncultured Desulfobacteraceae bacterium
TTGATCGGTGCAAACCCGCCGCCCAACAAATCGGTCAACCGGACGCCTGCCCCTTTCGTTTTGCTCCAGGGGCAGGCGCCGGTTACCTCAATCGTTAAAGTGCGACGTGTAAGTCGCATAAGTATTTGTTAATAAAGGCAGAAAGCTATCCAATAACCCTTGTTCATTCTTACCATTTATTATACGGTGAGAGCAACCGGGTCTTTCGACAAGAGATGGCCTTTGAAATGCTTGAGCCGTATGCGTTGAAAGGCGCACGTACGGCTCTTAATGGACTGGGAGATGGTAACATCTCCCGGTTACCCGACGTGCGATTCGGAAACGCCCGCCCGGCGCCCGCATCCGGCCCGACCCCTTGGAATTTCAATCGGCCGGTGGCGTCCGCCCCGGCATCCGGTGTTTCCCCGATCTTCCTTCCGATGCCGAGGTGTTCAGATGACCCAGGATTGTATCCAATACTCCAACGACCAGGTGGCTCGAATTTTACAGACCATCGAGGAGCTCAACCGGCTTAAGGACGTCGATACCATCCTCGACAAGATCCTCTACGAGGCCCGGCAGCTTGCCCATGCGGACGCGGGCTCGATTTTTCTGGTGCAAGAGGATCAGCTCCGGTTCAGCTACGTCCAAAACGACACTCTGTTCAATAAGGACGAGACCAACGTGGCGCTCTACACCGACCTGTCCGAGCCCATCAGCCATAAGTCCATCGTGGGGTATGTCGCCGCCACCGGCCAGACCGTGGCCATCAGCGACGCCTATCACATCCCCGACGGCCGGCCCTACTCCTTCAATCCCGCTTACGACCAGAAATCCGGGTACCAGACCGTTTCCATGCTGACCCTCCCCTTAGGATCGCCGCTGGTGGGGGTAATGCAGCTCATCAACGCCAAGGACGAAAACAACCGGGTCATCGCCTTTCCTCAGGATGTCCAGGTTTACATGCCGCTGTTCGCCAACCACGCATCCATCGCCATCGAGCGGGGGATTCTGAACCGGGAGATGATTCTGCGGATGATGAAGATGGCCGAGCTGCGGGACCCTCACGAAACCGGGGCTCATGTCCAGCGGGTGGGGGCCTATTCGGCGGAGATCTATCAGAGCTACGCCCGGAAACGAGGGCTGGACTTGCGGGAGATCAAGCGGACGAAGGACATTGTTCGACTCGCCTCCATGCTCCACGACGTCGGAAAGGTCGGGATTTCCGACACCATCCTCAAAAAGCCGGCCAAGCTCACCGACGAGGAGTACGGGATCATGAAATGGCACACCGTTTACGGTGCCCGGCTCTTCACCAACAACACCTCGAGCCTCGACGAGATGAGCTACGACATCGCGTTGAACCACCACGAGAAGTGGTCCGGAGGGGGGTATCCGGGCCGGATTCCGGACGTGGACCATCCGGACCCGGCCATGGGCCGGCCCAAAACCGGGGAGGAGATCCCCCTGGCCGCTCGGATCGCGGCCATTGCCGACGTTTTCGACGCCCTGTCATCCCGGCGATCCTATAAGGAGCCCTGGACCGACGACAAGATTTGCGACGTGATCGAGGAGGAGTCGGGCCGGCACTTCGACCCGGAGATCGTGACCATCTTTTTCGAGATTTTCGACGTGATCAAGGCGATCCGGGAGAAATACCGGGAATAGGGATGTCGTCAGTCGGCATCGGGGCCGTCCGTGGCGGCCTTGGCGGCTTCCCAGAGCCGCTCCATCTCGTCCCGTTCGACATCGGGCAGGAGCTTGCCGTGTTCCCGGGCCGCCCCTTCCATGTGCCGGAACCGGGTTTCAAATTTGTCCACCGCGTCGGACAGGGCCGATTCGGGGTGGATTTTGATGAACCGGGCGAGGTTGACCAGGGTCAGCAGGACGTCGCCGAATTCCATGGCCACCGCGTCGGTTTCCCGCCCATCCGCCTCGGCCAACGCCGCCTTGAGCTCATCCCATTCCCGCTCCACCTGAACCATTACCCCCTCACGGTCATCCCAGTCGAACCCGATCCGGCCGGCCCGTTCGGAGATCCGGTAGGCCCGCATGAGGCCCGGGAGGGTCTTGGGCACCGAGTCGAGCAGGGAGCTTTCGGGGTCGGTCTCGGCCTTTTCGGCCAGCTTGATGGCCTGCCACTCCCGGCGGACCGCCTCGTCGTCTTCGGCCGCCGCGTCGCCGAAGACGTGGGGGTGACGGCGGACCATTTTGTCGGTGATTTCCCGGACCACGTCGCCGATGTCGAAGGTCCCGGTTTCGGCAAAGAGGTGAGCGATAAAGAAGACCTGGAAGAGGACATCCCCGAGCTCCTCGCGGATGGCCGCCGGGTCCCCGGATCGGATGGCCGAAGCCAGCTCGTGGGCTTCCTCGATAAGGTAGCCTTCCACCGTCCGGGGGGTTTGTTTCCGGTCCCAGGGGCAGCCGTTTTCCCCCCGGAGCCGGGCAATGAGGTCGATTAAGGGCTGAAACGGGTCTGAATCCATGTGTCGGGTCCTTTCAATGGTTGTCGGATGGTCGGCCGACCGGTCCGGGCGGGTTGACTTCCGGCGCCGGGGTTTTAGATTTCCGGGTCGAGCGTCGCCCGGCATCCGCCAAGGGCGATGGTGCTATCAGAAGGGGGGCGATAGGTCAAATGTTTTCTTCGGTTTACCCCGTTTTTTCAGCCGTATTTGCCGATTGCATTCCTTCGAAAAGTTCGATATGCAGGGATCAGCGCGACGCCGGGCGCCCGCCGGGGGGAACGCCTGGTGATCCGGAGCATCTGATTTCAAGAGAGGACAGACCGATTTGGAGATCGTTCAGACAGAGGAACCGCGTTCAGACGACGGCATTAAGCTGACATTTACGGATATTGACCTGTCCCGCCGGCTATTCGGCGAGCGCAACCGGAACCTGAAACAGATCGCTGACGCGACCCAGGTTTCCATTCACACTCGCGGCAGCACCGTCTTTATCCAGGGCGACCCCATCGCCGCGGCCCTGACCCAGAACGTCCTTGAGCAGCTCTACGGGCTCATCGAGTCCAACTACCCGGTTTACCCGTCGGATATCGACTACGCCGTCCGGGCGCTGAGCGAGAACCACCGGGTCCGGCTGAAGGACATCTTCCTCGACTCGGTTTACGTCACCGCCAAAAAGCGGGTCATCACCCCGAAAAGCCAGTCCCAGAAGGATTACATCGATGCCATCCGGAGCCATGACATCGTCTTCGGGATCGGGCCGGCCGGGACCGGGAAGACCTATCTGGCCATGGCCATGGCGGTGGCGTCGCTGACCCGTGGAGAGGTCCGGCGGATCGTTTTGACCCGGCCGGCGGTGGAGGCCGGGGAGGCCCTCGGGTTTCTGCCGGGGGATTTGGCCGAAAAGGTTGACCCCTACCTCCGCCCGCTCTACGACGCCCTCCACGACATGATGCGCTATGAAAAGGTGGCCGGCCTCATGCAGAAGGGGGTCATCGAGGTGGCTCCGCTGGCCTTCATGCGGGGCCGGACCCTGAACGACTCGTTTGTTATTCTGGACGAGGCCCAGAACACCACTTCCGAGCAGATGCGGATGTTTCTCACCCGGATCGGGTTCAGCTCGAAGGCGGTGATCACCGGTGACATCACCCAGGTGGATCTCCCGGCCAACAAGTCTTCGGGGCTTATCGAGTCCAAGGATATCCTCCAGGGGATCGAAGGCATCCGCTTTGTTTTTTTCTCCAAGACCGACGTGGTCCGCCACAAGCTGGTTCAGGAGATCATCCGCGCTTACGAGGAGCTGGACGCCCGGAAGCGCCCGGCTGAGTGATGGGGCCATGAAAAAGGAAACCCGCAAACAGAGTATCCGCCGGTTCCTGCTGACCCATGTGAGCGTCCGCTGGGCCATTCTTTTCGGCATCACCGCCGTCTTCACCATTCTCCTCTACCCCAACATCCTCATCCCGCCTCACCATTACGAGGTGGGCGACGTGGTGGGGTCGGACATCAAGGCGCCACGGGATTTTTCGGTGGAAAACCGGGAGGCCACCGCCGCCATCCGGCGGGAAACCTCATCCAAGGTCCTCACCGTTTACGACCACGACGACACCCTCAGCGACCAGCTCAAGGACCGGATCGAGCTGGCCTTTGGCGACCTCCGGGCGGCGCTGAAAACGGAATCCAAAGCCGACGCGCCGGCCGAAGGGGAGACGCCCGGCCGGGCTGATGCCCCGCCGCCGGTTAGGGAAAAGCGCCCCGCCCTGGTCTCCGAGCAGAAAAAGGCCCTGGAGGAGAAGCTGGGCATCCCCGTTTCCGATGAGGAATTCCGGGTTCTGACACGAGACGGCTTTTCCGGGGAGACCGCCCGCCTGATCACCCGGATCATCTCCGAGATCCTCGGCAACGGAGTCGTGGCCAACAAGGACGTGCTCCTGACGGACAGCGACAAGGGGATCATCCTGCGGGACCTGGGCACGGACACGGAGCGGCCGGTCCAGAACCTGAAGAAATTCCACGGCCCGGACCAGTACAAGGAGATGGTCCGGATCGTCGCCAAACCCCTGGTGAAGGATGTCAACCCGAACCTGGTCCCGGTGATCGTCGATTTCGCCCAGCGCCTCATCCAGCCGAACATCACCTTGAACCGGAGCGAGACCGAGAAGCGCCGGGCCGCCGCCGCAACCGCCGTGGACCCGATCCCCTATCAGATCAAGGAAGGGGAGATGCTCCTGCGGGAGGGGGAACGGGTCACGCCCGGGAAACTGGCCACCCTTCAGGCCCTGCATCGGGAGATTCCTCGAAAGACCCTCTACGAGCGCGGCGCCGGAGCCATGGGGCTGCTCCTGGCCCTCCTGGCCGTCTTCTGGTTTCTCCACGTTTATCAGCAGGATCGGGGGCCGGTCCGGAACAACAAGGACCTTCTCTTTCTGGCCGTGCTCATGGTGGCTTTTTTCTTCATCCCCCGGATTTCGGCGGTCCTCTTCGATGCGTTGACCCAGACCTCGCCGCTGCCCATCCCGGCCGGATCGATGGTTTACGGAATTCCCATGGCCGCCGGCGCCATGACCGTCTGCCTGTTCATGGGGCTCAGGATCGCCATCCCCTTTGCCCTGATCGTCTCGGTCTGCACCGCCATCATCTTCCAGAACCGCTTTCAGATCTTCATCTTCTTTCTCCTCAGCGCCCTGATGGGGGCTTACTGGATGCGGGAGTGCAAGGAGCGGAAGGTCTTCATCATCGCCGGGGCCAAGCTGGGGGTGATCAACGCTTTGTTGGCCACGGCCGCATCGGCCTACGGGGGGGAATTCGGCACGGTCCGGCTCGTCTGGGACTGGGGGTTCGCCTTTGTGGGCGGGCTGGGAGCCGGGGTGATCACCGCCGGGATCATCCCGCTGATGGAGATGAGCTTCGGCTACGCCACCGACATCACCCTGCTGGAGCTGGCCAACCTCGAGCGCCCCACCCTCCGACGGCTCATGCTGGAGGCCCCGGGCACCTATCACCACAGCGTGGTGGTGGGCTCGATGGTGGAAGCCGCCGCCTCGGAGATCGGCGCCAACCCGGTCCTCGCCAAGGTCTGCGGCTACTACCACGACATCGGAAAGATCAAAAAGCCGCTCTACTTCGTGGAAAACCAGACCGACGGGAAGAACCGCCACGACAAGCTCGCTCCCTCGATGTCAGCGCTCATCCTCACCGCCCACGTCAAGGACGGCGTGGAAATGGCCCGCCAGCATCACCTCGGCGATCCGATTATCGACACCATCCGCCAGCATCACGGGACCAGCCTGATCAAGTATTTCTACGAGAAGGCCAAAAAGCTCAAGGGCGAGGAGAACGTCAAGATCGACGACTTCCGGTACCCCGGCCCCCGGCCCCAGACCCGGGAAGCCGGGCTGGTCATGCTCGCCGACGTGGTGGAAGCGGCCTCCCGGACCCTCGAAAACCCCACCCCTTCCCGGATTCAGGGCAACGTCCAGAAGCTCATCAACGGGGTCTTCACCGACGGCCAGCTCGACAACTGCGAGCTGACATTAAAAAACCTCCACAGCATCGCCAAGAGCTTCAACAAGATCTTAAACGGCATTCACCATCACCGGATCGAATACGCCGATGCCGACGGGAAGGACAAAAAAGAGAAGAAGGACAAAAAGGAGAAAAAAGAGCGAAATGGCCGTTCTGATCCGCAACAACCAAAGCCGCCAAAAGATCCCGCCGGCGGAAAGCCTCCGAAAAATGGGACAGGCGGCCTTAAGCGCCTTGGGGTCTCCTAACGGCGAGCTATCCGTGGTCATCGTTGACGACCCGGCCATCGCCGAGCTCAACGCCCAATACCTCGGCCGGACCGGCCCCACCAACGTCATCGCCTTTCCCATGCGCGAGGGGGATTTCGCCGAAATCTCCCCTCATCTCCTCGGGGATGTGGTGATCTCGGCGGACACCGCCCGGCGGGAGGCCGAATCGGCCGGGATTTCCGCCGACGACCGCCTTATCGAGCTGCTGGTCCACGGCATCCTCCACCTCTTCGGCTACGACCACGAAACCGACGCGGACGACGCGGACGAGATGGAACGGCGGGCCGAGGAAGTCCTTGCCGCCGTCCGGGCCGAAAGGGCTGATTGACCGCATCCATAATACTGTTGGCAAATGATAGCAGCAGCCAT
>CAYNGG010000235.1:0-6581 GCA_964396575.1 uncultured Desulfobacteraceae bacterium
TCGGCAACATCGTCCAGCTCATCAACGACATCGCCGACCGGACCTCGATCCTGGCCCTCAACGCCTCCATCCAGGCGGCCATGGCCGGGGACGCCGGCCGGGGATTCGCGGTGGTGGCCGAAGAGGTCCAGCGTCTGGCGGAACGGTCCACCAACGCCACCAAGCAGATCGACACCCTCATCAAGAACATCCAGGGGGAGATCGGCGAGGCCGGCACCAGTATGGAGGAGAGCATCCAGCGGGTGGTCGATGGCTCGCGGCTGGCCGACGGCGCCTACGGCAAGCTCCAGGAGATCGAGAAGGTCACCGTCGAGCTCGGGGACCTCATCCAGTCCATCTCCATGTCCTCCAAGCAGCAGGCCCGAGCCTCGGAGGATATCGCCAAAACCATGGAAGAAGTCGGGGAGATCAGCTCCCAGACATCGGCCGCCAGCCGCCAGACCGCCATCTCCATGCGCAACCTGGCCGACGTTTCCGACCAGCTCAATGCGTCCGTGGCGGTCTTCAAGCTGGCGGCGGCGGAATCCGGGGACGAGGAAGCGGACGACGATGAGACCTCCGAGGTTTCCTAAACGTTGTAAACCTCGGAGGCCTTTAAATGAAAGGAGCGTGCTTTATGCGAAGCAGCACAGTCATCGCCATCATCGCCGTGGCCGGGATGCTCGCCGTTGGGACGGCGGGGGCCCAGGAAGTCCGGATCGGCTTGAATTACCCGGAGACCGGTCCCTATTCGGTCCAGGGGCTGGCTCAGCTCCGGGCCGCCCGGATGGCCATCGATGAAATCAACGGCTCCGGCGGGATCGCCGGGCGGACCGTAACCCTGGTGGTTCGGGACACCCGGTCCGATCCCGACCGTTCTACTAAAAACGTTCAGGAAATGATCGACACCCACGGCTGCGAGATGATCTTCGGCGGCTCCTCATCCGCCGTGGCCATCAACGGGGCCCACGCGGCCCGGAGCCGGGGAAAGATCTACTTCGGGACCCTCACCTATTCCAACGCCACCACCTGCGAGGGGGGCCACAAGTACATGTTCCGGGAGTGCTACAATGCCTGGATGGGGGCCCGGGTCCTCTCCTACTACCTCCGGGAAAACTATCTGGCCGGGCGGAAATACTTTTACATCACCGCCGACTACACCTGGGGATGGACCACCGAAAGCTCGATTCGGAAGTTCAGCAACACCACGAACACCCGACGGCACAAGAACGTTTTGACCCCCTTTCCCGGCGCGGACAAGGATGATTTCCAAAAGGCCCTTGAAGAAGCCCGGGCCGCCAAGCCCGACGTCCTGGTTCTGGTCCTTTTCGGCCAGGACATGGTCACCGCCCTCAGCCTTGCCGACGCCATGGGGCTCAAGGCCGAAATGGAAGCCGTGGTGGTCCCCAACCTGACCCTGGGCATGGCCGAAGCGGCCGGCCCCAAGGTCATGGCCGGGGTGATCGGAGCCCTGCCCTGGTGCTGGAAGGTCCCCTACCAATACGATTACGAAAAGGGCCGGCGCTTTGTCGAGAAGTTCGCCGAGCGGTACGGCGGATATCCATCCACTTCCGCCGCGTCGGCCTACACCATCCTCTACCAGTACAAGGACGCGGTGGAGCGGGCCGGAACCTTTGACACCAAGACGGTCATTGCTTCCCTCGAGGGCCACCGGTTCACCTCCCTGAAAGACCAGCAGGAGTGGCGGAAATTCGACCACCAGTGCATCCAGACGGTTTACGCGGTTCGGTGCAAGCCCGAGGCGGAGGTCTTGAAGGACCGGTATCGGCAGGATTATTTCGAGATCGTCAACGAGATGTCGGGCCCGGAAGCGGCCCGGAACCAGTTCAATTGGGAATACGAGCGGCGGAAGGCCAACCTGCCCATCGGGCTTCAATGGTAGCGGGCTGACACTTCAAAGGAGGGCGAATGGATCTGGACACGGTGGTGGGTTTCGGGCTGACGGTTCGACACATCCTCTATATCGGCGGCGGGCTGATCGCCCTCTGGATAATCGTTTTGATTGTAAAGCGGCTGTTTGCCAAACCCGAGGATGATCGGCACCTGGAAAAGGTCCGCTGCAATGGCTGTGGCTGGACCGGGCAGGTGAGCCGGTACGCTGGCCGGTGCCCCCAATGCAACCTCCAGTTGGGGGAGCAAATGGCCCGGAAACCATCATGAGGCCCGGCTCCCCGCGACGACGGCTTCATCGCCTGGCGGCCGGAACCCTCCTGGTGCTGCTGACCCTCCTTTTGACCGGCTGCCCCACCCAGACCGTCCGGCCGGTCAAGGACGAGCCGGGCGACGGGACCTTCTCGAGGGCTGAACGGCTCTACCGGGGCGGGTCCTACGATCGGGCTCTGTCGGCCTACAACGACTACCTGTCCCGCTATCCCGACGGCCCTTACGCCCCGGCCTCGCTCATGAAGGAAGCGACCATTTACCGGTCCCAGGGGAAAAACGACACCGCCCGGTCCCTTTACAACCACATCATCAATGAATACCCCGACTCCCCTCTGGTTTCAGACGCCGCCTATGAGATCCTGGCGACCTTCTACCGGGAAGGCGACCACAAGGGCCTTATCCGCCACGCCGACGGGATGCTCAAACATGCATCATCCCGCTCTTACCGATACCGGATCTACCGGCTCCTGGGGGATGCCTACGTCGGGGTCGGCTCGCCCATCAACGCCGTTTACTATTACAGCCGGGCCAACCAGTACGCCGACGGGGAGTCCGGGAATGCCTCGGCCCGAATTCGGGACGCGGCCTCGCGGCTAGACGCTGATGACATCGACATTCTCCTCGAACGGATCGGGGATGACCCCCTCACAAGGGGCTACCTCCTCTATCAGCTCGGGCTCAAACGGGCGGAAGTTGAGCACGGCCAGGAGGCGGCCGGACACTTTGAGGAGGTTCTCCGTCTGTTTCCGGATCATGAAATCGCCGAGGAGGCCCGGCGGCGGATCGAGGAGCTCGATATTCTCCCCCTGTCCAAGCGCCATACGATCGGCTGCCTTCTGCCCCTGAGCGGCGCCTATCAGCTTTACGGCGAGCGGGCCCTTCGGGGGATCGAGCTGGCCCTGAGCCGGTTCGGACGGAGCCCCGGCGGACCCACCATCCGGATGGTCATCGGCGACACCGAATCGGACCCGGAAAAGGCGGTCCTGGCGGTTACCGAGATGTTCGAATCCGAGCCCTCGGCGGTGATCGGCCCCATCATCACGGCCGAGCCGGTGGCTTCCGAGGCCCAGCGGCGGCGGGTCCCCATCATCACCCTGACCCAGAAAGAGGGAATCCCGAAGATCGGGGATTACGTCTTCCGAAACTTCATCACCCCGGCCATGCAGGTGAGGGCCGTCGTCTCCCACGCGGCCCGCGCTCTGGGAGTTTACCGCTATGCGGTCTTCTATCCTGATGAGAAGTACGGCTCGACCTTCATGCAGCTCTTCTGGGAGTCGGTGACCGCCCACGGGGGGACCGTGGTGGCGGTGGAATCCTACGGGACGGAGATGACCGATTTCTCCAAGCCCATCCGCCGGCTGACCCGGGCCGGGGATTTCGAGGGCCTCTTCATCCCCGACGGGCCGGACAAGGTGGGCCTTATCCTTCCCCAGCTCGCCTTTCACAACATGCGTAATGTCCAGCTCCTGGGCACCAACCTCTGGCACTCAGACCGGCTCATCAAAATGGCCCGGCAATTCGTCCAGGGGGCGATCCTCCCCGAGGGGTTCTTCGCTGACAGCCCCGCCCCGGAGGTGACCGCCTTTGTCCGGAGCTTCACTGAGACCTTCGGCGAGGCCCCGGGCTTCATCGAGGCGGTTGCCTATGACACCGCCCGGATCGTCATCGGTTTGATGGGCGAGGAAGGGTTCCGGACCCGGAGCGGCCTCCGGGACGCTCTCCTCAGAGTCCGGGATTTCGCCGGGGTCACCGGCCGGACGACCTTCCGGGATGACGGAGAAGTCGAAAAGGATATCTACCTGCTCCGGGTGGATGGCGACGGGTTCGTGGACGCGACGGAGACCGAGGTGATGCCCGACGAGCTGGAAACTCCGGACGGGCCGATCACCCGGCTTCGTCGCCGTCGTTGATCAGGCTGCCCTGGCCGGTGGCCTCGAGGACGCTGTACCAGAGGCGGCCCCTGGGGTTGACCTGCTTCCGTTTTCCGGCCGACGCCGCCATGGGCACATGGACAAAGTGGTTGTTCCAGTGGCCGATCAGGAGCCGGGTCTTGCCGGCCATGGCCGCGTGGACCGCGTCCCGGCCCAGAAAGCTGCAAAAGACGTGGTCGTTGGAGTTGGCCGGCAGGCTCCGGATGATGTAGCTCGGGTCGATGTACTTCAGGGAGATGGGCAGGCCCGTCTCCTTGAAATAGTTGCCGATGGTGTCCTTCATAAAGACTCCCACGTCCATCAGCCGGAGGTTCCCCGAAGCGTCGTATTCCCGGGTTCCCTCTGAGAAATATTTCTGCCCCGCCCCCTCGGCCACCACGATCACCGCGTGACCCCGCTTCTTCAGCCGTTGCTCCATGTTGGCCAACAGCCCGTTTTTCCCGTCAATATCAAACGTCACCTCGGGGATGAGGACGAAGTTGACGTCCTGCTGGGCCAGAGTGGCGGTGCAGGCGATAAACCCCGAATGCCGGCCCATCAGCTTGATCAGGCCGATCCCGTAGGGATATCCCTGGGCCTCGTTGTGGGCCGCCCGGATGGCGTTGGTCGCCACGTCAACCGCCGAATCGAACCCGAAGGACTTGGAGACCAAGTAGATGTCGTTGTCGATGGTTTTGGGAATCCCCACCACGCTGATCTTCAGGCCCCGTTCGGCAATGGCGTCGGCGATCTTGGATGCGGCCATGAGGGTCCCGTCGCCGCCGAGCATGAAAAGCACCCCGATGCTCATCCGCTCGAGGCAGTCGATGATCTTTTCCACGTCCTGGGGTCCCCGTGAGGACCCTAGAAAGGAGCCGCCCTTGCCGATGATGTTTACGACGTTATCCGGCTTGAGGTCCATGATGTCGTGGCCGTACTCGGGGATAAACCCCTCCAGGCCGTAGCGGATGCCGTAGATGTTCCTCACCCCGTAGCCATAGTAGAGCTCGAGGACCACCGCCCGGATGATCCCGTTGAGCCCCGGGCAGAGGCCGCCGCAGGTAACCAGAGCGCACCGGAGCTTGCTCGGATCGAAGTAGATGTGGCTCCGGGGACCGGCCTGCTCGAATGCCGGCAGGTCCAGGCCCGCCTGGACCCGTTTCCGGACGTTATCGACGTTGACGTCGATGAGCACCTTGTTTTCGTCGGACAGGAAGATCTCGCCGGCCTTTCCCCGGCCAAGCTCCAGGGGCGAAGGGATTTTCGCCGCTCCCAGGGTGGGAATCCGGGTGTCGATATCGTCGAATTCGTTGGCCAGCTCGTCTTCCGGATGCAAAGTTTCTGACATGGTCTAGCTCCCGTTGAAAGTAAAGGCGCCTTTGCCGAGGATGTCGTGGAGGTGGAGAATCCCCCGGACCCGATCGTTTCCGTCGGTGATGGGCAGCACGGTGATCTGATGGCGCTCCATGAGGTTCAGGGCGTCGTAAGCCGGGGTCTCGGGATGGACCCGCCGGGGGCGGGGCGTCATCACCTCCCGGACCGTCAGCTCGAAAATGGGCGCCCGCCGGGCCACCGTCCTCCGGATGTCGCCGTCGGTGATGATCCCGGCCAGGGTCTCCCCCGGCCCGACCACCAGGGTCGCCCCCAGCCCCAGCCGGTTGATCTCCCCCACCGCCGCCTCCATGGGGGCGTCCTCGGGCACCGACGGGACCGCCGCGCCGGTGAGCATCAGGTCCGCCACCTCTCGGGAGAGCCGCCGTCCCAGGGCCCCGCCCGGATGGAACCGCTTGAAGTCGCTGGTCTTGAACCGCTTTTTGTTCATCAGGACCACGGCCAGGGCGTCGCCCACCGCCAGGAGGGCCGTGGATGAGGTGGTGGGGGCCCCGATCGGGGAGGCCTCCCGCTCGACCCCCACGTCGATGACCAGGTCGCTGAAGCGGGCCAGAGTGGACCCGACATTCCCGGTCAGAGCCACCACCGCGCAGCCGATGGACCGGATGCTCGGGATCAGGAGATTGATCTCCTCGGTCTCCCCGCTGTTGGACAGCGCCAGGAAAATGTCATCCGCGCAGACCATCCCCAGGTCCCCGTGCATCGCCTCCACCGGGTGGAGAAAGAGGGACTGGGTTCCGGTGCTGTTGAGAGTCGCCACGATCTTCCGGCCGATAAGCCCGGACTTCCCGATCCCCCCGACGATCAGCCGCCCCCGGGACCGGTAGATCCAGTCCACCAGGGACGAGAAATTCTCGTCCAGCCGGTCGATAAGCCCGAGGATGCCCTCGGCTTCCAGTTTCAGGACGGCTGCCGCCTCCTCGATGACCTCCGTTTTCATACCTCGGCGTGAATGCTCCTTTAGATTAAATCAAAACAGATAATTACCGTCATCCATGAAACACCCCATAGTACAGGGATTCAGCAAAATTGCAAGGGGAAAGTCAGCGGCCAAGACGGCGGGCAAAACAGGAAATTGGGCCATTTCCCATCCCCGGGAGCGCGGGCGTCTCGCCC
>CAYNGG010000236.1:0-6542 GCA_964396575.1 uncultured Desulfobacteraceae bacterium
TTACAATGGACGGGCCGTTGATTTCGAATGCGTCATGGGGTATCCTGAAACTTGGTTGTCGGGGGGCCGGCCCCCGGCCGATACTTCAATTACCCGCAAAACTCAGATAGGGACTTTCGATCCGTCCATGACCCAACCCCGCTGGTTTTTCCATCCCGTTGTCATCTTTACGGGCTCGATTCTGGCCCTGGTGGCCTCCTTGTTTCTTTACATCTACTGGTACATCGAGATCAGCAGCGGCCTCGACCGGCTCATGCGGAATTTCGAGCTGGAGCCGAACCAGGTTCTAACGGCCGAAACCTGGATGGTCATCCTGATCCTGTCGATCCTGGTCGGCATCATCCTCATGGGCTTTTTCATCATCTTTGTTTACAATTTGAAAACCCTCCGGCTCTACCAGCTCCAGAACAACTTCATCAACAACTTCACCCACGAGCTCAAAACCCCGGTGACTTCCCTGCGGCTCTATTTGGAGACCTTTCAGAAACATCCTCTGGATCGGGAAAGCCAGTTGCGGTATCTTGACTACATGATCCAGGACACGGTCCGGCTGAACGGAACCATCAACAGCATCCTCAACCTGGCCAAGATCGAAAGCAAAAGCTATGAGGGGAATTTTATCCTGAAGGACCTGCGGGCATCGGTCCGGAAGGTCTTCGAAGCCAACGCCCACTTAATGGGGGGATGCCGGGTAACCCTGGACCTCCCGGCGGACAGGAGCTATATCCACCGGATCGACCCGGTGCTTTTCGACATGCTGCTCACGAACCTCTTGACCAATGCCATCAAGTACAACCGCTCCGATCCGCCCGAAATCACCATCACGCTCGGGACCCGCCGGGGTCGGCTGCTGCTGTCGGTGGTCGATAACGGGATCGGGATCGGCCCCCGGAACCTCAAGCGGATTTTCAAAAAGTTTTATCAGGTGGGAAACGCCGACGACATGACCGCCCGGGGCAGCGGAATCGGCCTCTACATGGCTCAGAGCATCGCCCGGGTCCACGGCGGCCGCCTTACCGCCCAGAGTGATGGGCTCGGCCAGGGCAGCCGGTTTACCCTGTCCCTGCCGGACCGATACGCCATGCCCGCCGCCAAACGGGTGCATCGTTGACCGATCCATCCCCCGACTCCCGGAAGATCCTGGTGGTTGAAGACGAGGAGCACATCGCCGAGGGGCTCCGGTTGAACCTCACCCTGCAGGGCTACGAGGTGGCGGTGGCGGTCACCGGACCGGCGGCCCTGACGCGATGGCGGGACTTTCAGCCGGACCTGATCATCCTGGACGTCATGCTGCCCGGCCTCGACGGGATCTCCGTGCTCCAGGAGATCCGGGCCTCCGACGAGCGGCTCCCCATCCTCATCCTTTCGGCCAAGAGCGCCGTGGAGGACCGCCTGGCGGGGCTCACCCACGGCGTGGACGACTACATGGTCAAGCCCTTTGTGCTGGATGAGCTCCTGCTCCGGGTGGCCCGCCTCCTGACCCGAGGCGTCTGGAGCCGGGACCGGGAAGAGGGCGGGCCTGAAGGCGAGGCGGACCAACGACAGTCGGACCGGAGGCTCGCTTTTGGACCGAACCGGGTGAACCTGGAGACGGGTGAGGCCACCGGCGTTGACGGAACCTTCCGGCTGACCGCCCAGGAGCTCAAGCTGATGGCGATTTTCGCCGAAAATCAGGGAAAGCCTCTGCCACGAAACCTCCTGCTGGAGGCGGGGTGGGGCTACTCCCGATTCACCACAACCCGGACAGTGGACAATTTCATCGTCCGGCTGCGGAAATACTTCGAGCCATACCCGAAACAGCCTCGATACTTCATCAGCATCCGCTCGAAAGGGTATCAGTTCAACCCCGACGGGGCGGAGTGATCCCGTCTCATTACCGTTGTGGTCCAATCAAAACCGATCGCAAAATCCGGAACCACTAATAAACACGAATGTACACTAATTTTGGCATCCTTTAAAATCTGCAAAAGTAGTTTACACTTTAATGTAAGCTAACATGGTGGAAGCGGCTTCCAGCCGCTTATTTCAGCGCCGGGATGCCGCTGCCACTTTGAGAGCAGATGTAAAGTAATAATGAAGGATGCCCGAAGTTTTATTCTAATTTGTGTCCATTCGTGTCCATTCGTGGTTCAATTTTTTTTTCATGCCCGGGGGGTGATCGTGGTGCCCGCCCCGATCATGTGGGTTTATGAAAAAATCGGCCCATCATATCAAGCTGTTCAGTGGAAGCCGTCGTCAAGGCGTTCATGGCGTGGGGGCAGCTTGCCCTCTTATTCGGTCGATTGAGATCCCGAACGGATCAGCCCCGCCGCCGGTGGGCATCGTCGCCCGAAAGCCGCCAGGCCGCGAAACATCCGAAGAGGATCAGGGCGACGCAGAAATAGCCGGGGAACCATGCCATGGCCTCGACGAACACGGTCCGCTCAGCCGCCTCCCCCGTCCCATCGGCGAGGCCCGACCGGATGGTCGCGACGGCGGCTGAATAGAGCAAGCCGATGAATCCGTAAGCCAGATTGAAGGAGAGCCCTTTGAAAGACAGAACGGTGGCCCGCTGGCGCGAGTCGGTGATCCGGTTGAGGTAGTGGCTTACGAAAAACCCGGACATCAGCATGACGCTGAACAAGAGGAGCATGGGGATGAGCCCGTAATACGGGATAAACCAGGTCATCCCGTAGAGGCCGGCGAGTGTAAGGGCTGACAGGAGCCAGAGGTTGCCCCGGGGCGTGTTGTGCCGGGCAAGAGCCAGGGCGAGCCGGGGAATGAAAAGCCCCAGGACCGCCATCCCGCCGCCGATGAGCCCGAAGCTGGCCTCCGGCAGGTCGATGAGCCGGAAATACTGGCTGTTCAAGGTGATCAGCATCCGGATGACGTGGTCGAACAGGAGCCCGGCCAGGATGATTATCAGGGCGAAGGGGGTTTTCAGAATCCAGGCCCCGGCCCGGAAGGTCATCCGGAAGGCTTCCCCGAAAGACTGCCGACAGGCGGTCCCCATCCCGCATGTTGGGTCCTCGTCGCCGGCCTTGGGCTCGTCCATGCCCAGCGCGGCCCGGAGGGCGACCCCGGACATGAGCAGGGTGAGGATTAGCGGAAGCCGGAGGGTGTCCGCCTGGGTGAGCTGGACGTCGAGGCCGACCGCCCGGGCGGCGGCGGTCATCAGCTCGGGGTCGTAAACGGCGGCACCGGTCATCATCGCGCAGACGGCGACGGCGGACCGAAGCCGCATCTGCCGCTCGAGAACCCGGCCCCACTCCTCCGCGAGGCCCTCGGCGGCCAAAGCGTCGTAGGCCAGGGCCTCGTCAGCCCCGGAGGCCGCCGCCTCGGCGACCCCCGACAGAATTCGGTTGACGAGGAAGAGGGCAAAAAGCAGGGTCGCATCCCCCCGGGGCGCAAAGGTCAATATGGCGATCTCGACCACCATCAGCCCGGCGGCGGTCACCACCAGGCGCTTTCGCCCGATCACGTCGGCCAAAGCCCCCGACGGCACCTCGAAGAGGACGATGGACGCCGCCCAGGCGGCGTTTAAGACCGCGAACTGCTCGATGGTCAAGCCAAAGTCGAGAAAGAGGATGGTGAAAATCGGATAGTAAAACCGGGCGTTGAAGCCGATCCGAAAGGCGATGAACCGGCGGATGGCGGGAATCGAAAAAGGTGATTCAGCGGCGCTCACGGGGTTTCCGGCGCCGTCGGTCGAACCGGTCGGACCCAGGTACCGTCATGCCGGAAGTCGGACCGGATCGCCTTCAGGTCGGCCCGCCGGTCCCGGAACCGGTCCTTCATCCCCTGGAGCCAGGCCCGGTGGGCGATGGCCGCCTCCCGGGAGGTGAAGATCCGGTGCCCCTCGTCGGTAATCCCGAGGGCGGGGCCGTCCGGGGTTATCGAGACCGTCCCGCTGTTGCCGCAGGTCAGGCACCGGACCCGATCGGCGTCGAGAAACCGGACGGCATCGCCGCCACAGACCGGACATCGGGGACCGTTTTCGGAGGCGGGGGAGCCGTCGCCCAGGAGCGCCTCGGCCAGGTCGGCGGCGACTTGCCGGTTGGCCTCGTCCTCGAAGACCTCCCCCGGCAAGGCCCCGTAAACCGTCCGGACGGCCTTAACGTCGGCGAGGATGAGCTTTAAGAACCGATAGAGATCAGCGGGAGTGCTTCCCTCCCGGCCCGGTATCCCGGCGATCCCGATTCCCACCGCCGGCCGGCCCCAGAGCCGGTCGATATGGGCGAGAAGCGAGATCCCCCGGTCGAGATACCGCTTGAGCATCCCGTTGGCCCCCAGGAAATAGGTCGGGGCCGCGACAATGAGGGCGTCGGCGGCCAGGACCGCGTCGTGGACCGTCTGGAGATCGTCGTCAATGACGCAGCGCTCATCGCCGAAGAGGCAGGCATAGCAGCCGGTGCAGGGCCGGATCTCGAAGTCCTGGAGCCGGAGCAGCGTCAGATCACAGGGAACCGGGGCCGCCCGGCCGACCGCCTTGACCATCAGCTCACAGTTGCCCAGCCGGCGGGGGGATGCGATGAGGCCGAGAACCTTGGGGGTCAATGCGGACGCCCCTATACCGGCACGAAGACCATCTTTTTGTCCGAGTTATTGAACGCGACCATCCGGCCCCGGAGGGTCTGCTCCTCGCCGAAGATATTGAGCAGCCGGACCTCGTCGCCGGATGTCTCCACGACGTCCACGTTTTCCAGGACCGGGACTTCCCGGCCGTCCTTGACGATAAAGGCATGAATATCACACATGGCGGATCTCCAGATTCTTTGTTTGACGGCGCCCAGGAGCTCCGGGCGCTCATTTTTCCATTGAAGGCGGCCTCCACGAGCACCGGGCGGAAGAGGCGCCCCGGCACCAGCCTGGTATGTTTAACCCCTTCGGGCTGGGCCGCACCGGGAGCTGAGTGCTGAGTGCTGAGTGTTGAGTGTTGAGTGCTGAGTGCTCAGTCATAACACGATTTCGATTTCGATTTCGACAGTCCTCAGTCCTCTAAACCCGGCCTTCCTGAACCAGGCGGGCGAAATGCGCAAAGGACCGGTCGTAAGTCCGCTCGGCGTCGGATGGAAAGACGCAGGCGGGAAGCTGCCGGGCCTTGAGGTGATAGCTGATGCAGTCGCAGCAGACGCCCTTCCGAGGACAGGGGTCATAGGTGCAGTTACATGATGACAGGTTCTGGTCCTGCTTGCATTCCATAAAACGGACTCCTTGAAGAAGTTGGAAGTTGGAAGTTTGAAGTGTGAAATGAAGGAAGGACGTGGATTTTCAAACTTCACCCTTCACCCTTCATATCCGCCGTCCGGGCCTGACATGGATGACTTTACCAGAGCCGGGCCGATTTGAAAACCGGAGGCGGGCGGCTATTCGAGGAGCCGCCGGCTCGGCCGGGGCAGGGCGCGACGGGTTTTCACCGTGCTTCCCTCGGCCCCCGACGGTCCGTCGGATTGCCGTTGCCGCCGCCGCCGGCCTCCGCTGATCAGGATGGACAGGTCGTTGATAAAGCCGTTGAGGCGCCGGGCCTGGGCGTCCATCTCCTGAGCGGCGGCCGAGGTCTGTTGCGCATTGGCCGCGGTCTGTTGGGTGACATCATCCATGTCGGCGACGGTTTGGCTCATCTGAGAGATCCCCTCGGCCCCCTCGTTGGAGGCGGCGGCGATCTCATCGACAATCTCCGAGACCTTGGCGGACTGATCGTCGATCCGTTTAAAGGCGTCGCCGGTCTGCTCGACGGCGCTCGACCCCGCCCGGATGGCCGACAAGGTCCCCTCGATCTTCCCGGCGGTGTTACCGGCCGCTTCGGTGGCCCGGAGGGCCAGGTTCCGGACCTCATCGGCCACCACCGCGAAGCCGGCCCCGGCTTCGCCGGCCCGGGCCGCCTCGATGGCGGCGTTCAAGGCCAAAAGATTGGTCTGGAAGGCGATCTCGTCAATGGTGTGGATGACCTTCCGGGTCTCTTCGCTGGCCCGGGAGACCTCCGACATGGACTCGATGAGTCCGTCCACCACCTGATTGGCATCGGCAATCACCTGACGGGTCTCCTTCATCAGCCCGTTGGCCTCGGTGGCCTGATCGGCGTTGCTCCGGGTCATGGACGCCATCTGCTCCAGAGACGAAGAAGTCTCCTCGAGGGCGGCGGCCTGACGGGAAGCCCCGTCGGCCAGGGAATGACTGGCGGTGGAAATCTGGTCGGAGGTGGCGTTGAGCTGGTCGGCGGTCTGGGAGAGCTGCTGGTTGACCGCCTGAAACCGGCGGATGAGGACCTTGCCGATGATCGTAATGTTGATGATGATCGCGGCAATGCCTATGGGAAAGCAGATCAGCGACGCCTTCAGGCTCTTCACGCCGCCAAGGTGAGCGTAGGTGTAGGCGATATCGAGGACCAGGACGACGCTGGGCGAAATCCAGATCCAGAGCTTGGTGGTGAGGTTGTTGCCAAAGGCGAGATAGCTGACCCCCGTGATGAGCAGCGCGGCAACGGCGACCAGCCCTAAATAGATCAGAATTTCGACGGTCAGCGTCATTATGGTCGGGCCTCCTTGTTAGTGATGAGTGCTGAG
>CAYNGG010000237.1:0-6463 GCA_964396575.1 uncultured Desulfobacteraceae bacterium
GGCGGTGCCCTGGGCTATAATATGCCGCGCCTTTGGCGCTAAACCCTTCACCCTGCCCCTACATTGCCGGCTGGAAGCCGGCACTACGCCCGCTGGCTGCCGGCGAGGACGCCGGGCGCTCCCAGGACACCCCGAAGCTGACCACAGGCCGCTGAGATATCCGCCCCCTTGCTCTTCCGGATGATGGCCGTGTAGTGCGCGTCGATGAGGATTTTTTGGAAGGCGAGCACGGTGTCGGGGTCGGGCCGTCTGAAATCACCGCCGGGGTGCTCGTTGAAGGGGATCAGGTTGACCTTGGCCCGGATGGGCCGGAGCAACCGGACCAGACGCCGGGCATCCGCCGGGGTGTCGTTGACGTCCCGGATGAGGATATATTCAAAGGTGATCCGGCGGTGGGGGCGGAGCGGGTAGTCCCGGCAGGCCGCTATGAGGGCGTCCAGGGGGTAGCGGCGGTTGATCGGCATGAGCCGGTCCCGGGTCCGGTCTTCGGTGGCGTTTAATGAGACGGCCAGGTTCACGGCGGTGTCCCGGCCGAGGTCGGCCATTTTGGGAACCAGCCCGGCGGTGGAGACGGTGACCCGCCGGGTGGAAAACCGGAGGCCGTGATCGTTGTCGCTGATCACCGCCAGGGCCGAAATCAGGGCGTCGTAGTTGGCCAGGGGCTCGCCCATGCCCATGAAGACGAGGTTGGACAGGCGCCGGGGGTCGTCGGGGTCGATGAAGGCGGCGACGTCCCGGACTTGAGCGATGATCTCCGCGGCGGTCAGGTTCCGGACGAAGCCGCCGGCCGCCGTCAGGCAGAACCGGCACCCCTGAGCACAGCCCACCTGAGTGGACAGGCAGAGGGTATAATGGTCCCGCTCCGGGATGAGAACGGTTTCGATGTACTCCCCGTCAGTCAGGCGGAACAACAGCTTTCGAGTGCCGTCCGCGGCCGTTTCCAGTGCTTCCCTCCGGAGCCGGTCTATGGTAAAATGGTCGGATAGAAGGGCGCGGATCTCCTTTTTCAGGTCGGTCATCTCGTCGAAGGTGTCGGCCTGACGACCGTAGATCCAGCCGTGGATCTGATCCGCCCGGTAGGGGGCGATCCCGCGATCACCGAGCCACCGGACCAGATCCGGGCGGGAGAGGGTCTTCAGGTCCCGACGTTCGGCCGGGTCAGGGGCCGGCGTCGAGGTTTCAGTCGTTATCATTTCGCTTGACATGACATGGAGTCCATATTACTTTCAAAGTTTTAGTCCAACCCTAGTGGGACAGGTATTGGATTCATGTTCGACAATCTCAGCAGCCGACTGGAGTCGGTCTTCAAAAAGCTCAAAGGCCACGGCAAGCTCACCGAGAAGAACATCGAAGAGGGCCTTAAAGAGGTCCGGATGGCGCTTCTGGAAGCCGATGTCCATTATCGGGTGGCCAAGGAATTCATCGCCGGCGTCAAGGAGCGGGCCCTCGGCCAGGAGGTCCTTCGGAGTTTAACCCCCGGGCAGCAGGTCGTCAAGATCGTCAACGAGGCGCTCACCGAGCTGATGGGGTCGGAGCATCAGGATCTGAGCCTGGAGGGGACCCAGCCGGTGCCGGTGATGCTCGTGGGGCTCCAGGGTTCCGGCAAGACCACCACGGCGGGAAAGCTTGCCATCCATCTCCGGAAATCGGGGAAGAAGCCTTATCTGGTCCCGGCCGACGTTTACCGGCCGGCGGCCATTGACCAGCTCCGGAAGATCGGGGAGGAGATCGGGGCGCCGGTCTATCCGTCCGAAGCCGACGCCGACCCGGTGGCTATCTGTTCCGCCGCCCGGACCTCGGCGGCTCAGGAAGGATGCGACACCCTCCTCATCGACACCGCCGGCCGGCTCCACGTGGACGAGGAGCTTATGGCGGAGCTGGTCCGAATCCGGGATGCGATCAACCCGTCGGAGATTCTCCTGGTGGCCGATGCCATGACCGGCCAGGACGCCGTGAACATCGCCAAATCCTTTGACGACGCTTTAGACATCGGCGGGGTGGTTTTGACCAAGATGGACGGCGATGCCCGGGGCGGAGCCGCTTTGTCCATCAAGGCGATCACCGGCAAGCCCATCAAGCTCATGGGGGTCGGCGAAAAGCTGAGCCAACTGGAGCCCTTCCACCCGGACCGCCTGGCATCGAGCATCCTCGGGATGGGGGATGTCCTGACCTTTATTGAAAAGGCCCAGTCGGTGGTGGACGACGAAAAGGCGGCGGAGCTGGAGAAAAAGATCCGGAAGAGCGAGTTCACCCTGGATGACTTCCGGGACCAGATGGTCCAGATCCGGAAGATGGGCTCCCTGAACGACCTGTTGGGGATGATCCCCGGCTTTTCCAAGATGAAGCAGATGAAGAACCTTCAGGTGGATGAGGGGGAGCTGGTCCGGATCGAGGCGATCATCAACTCCATGACGCCCCAGGAACGCCGCCATCACACCATTTTAAACGGCAGCCGGCGAAAACGGATTGCAAAGGGCAGCGGAACCAGTGTACAGGATATCAATCGACTGCTGAAGAACTACACCCAGGTGATGAAGATGGTTAAGAAATTCAGCAAAGGGGGCATGCGCGGCCTGGGCAAGGGCATGCCGCCGTTTTAATCTTTATATGGAGGAGAGACCGAAGATGGCTGTGAAAATTCGTCTGGCCAGACATGGAGCGAAAAAGAAACCGTTCTACCGGGTCGTAGTGGCAAACTCCGAGGCCCGGCGGGACGGCCGATTTCTCGAAATCGTGGGCACTTACAACCCGCTGCGGGAGCCGGCGGAGGTGACCCTCAAAGACGATCGCGTCAAATACTGGATGGAGCAGGGCGCCACTCCCACGGACACCGTGAAGAGCCTGTTGAGACGTCAGGGGGTACTCGCCCAGCCCGCATAACGGCCATCGGTATCTGATCTTCCCTCGAGTCTCACACCTATAAAAAGGAGATGGAGCTATGAAAGAGCTGATCAAATACATCGCCGAGGCACTGGTGGACCATCCGGATCAGGTGTCGGTGGAAGAGGTGGAGGGAAACCAGACGTCCGTACTTGAGCTCAAGGTCGCCAAGGAAGACCTGGGCAAGGTCATCGGCAAGCAGGGGCGAACGGCCCGGGCCATGCGGACCATTTTGAGCGCGGCCTCGGCCAAGATCAAAAAGCGCACCGTTCTCGAGATCATCGAATAGCCGGAGCGGGCGGACCGTGACGGAAGGGGATTACATCACCATCGGCGAGGTGGTCGGCGTCCATGGCGTCAAAGGCGCCCTGAAGGTCCGATCCTACTCCGAATCGCCCGATACCTTTTCCCCAGGGGACGAGATCCGGCTGCGCCGTCCGGATAAGGGTTTGGAGGCCCGGGCGATCGAATGGGTCCAGCCCCATGGACGGGGCTTGGTGATGGGGCTGGCCGGGGTGGGCGATCGCTCGGCGGCCGAAGCGCTCCGGGGGGCCGAGCTGCTCATCGAGCGGTCGGTCTTGCCGCCTTTGCCCGAAGGAACCTATTATTGGGCCGACCTCATGGGGCTGGCCGTGATTGACGCCGGCGGTCGCCGTCTGGGCCGGGTGACGGAGATCCTGGCCACCGGAGCCAACGACGTCTTTGTGGTTCGGGAGGGGTCCGAAGAGATTTTGGTGCCGGGGACCGAGGATGTGGTCACCGAGGTGAATCTGGCGGCCGGCACCATGCGGGTTTCCCTGCCCGAGGGACTTTGAGGCGGAGCCGTGCGGTTTGTTGTCCTGACGATCTTTCCCGAGCTGTTTCCGGCCTTTTGGGGCCACGGGATCATCGGACGCGCCATGGCCGCCGGCCAGATCCAGGGGGAGACCGTCAACCCTCGGGATTTCGCCATCGACCGACACCGGACGGTGGATGACCGGCCCTACGGCGGGGGATGCGGGATGGTGATGAAGCCGGAGCCGCTGGTCGCCGCTATCCGGTCGATGGAGCGCCGGATTCCCGACGCCCGAACCGCCCTGATGAGCCCTCGGGGGATACCCTTTTCTCAGGCGGTGGCCCGGGAGCTGGCGGCGTCGCCCCGGTCGAGCCTGATTCTGGTTTGCGGGCGTTACGAGGGCGTGGACGAGCGGGTCTCCGAGGCGGAGATCGACATCGAGATTTCCATCGGCGACTATGTTCTCACCGGCGGGGAGCTGGCGGCCATGGTGGTCATTGATGCCGTAACCCGGCTGCTCCCCGAGGTGCTCGGGGGCGCTGAATCCGCGGCGGCCGACTCCTTTGCGGGGGATCGTTTGGAGCATCCCCACTTCACCCGGCCCCCGGACTTCGAGGGAAAAACCGTCCCGTCGGTGCTGCTGTCGGGACATCACGGCGAGATCGACCGATGGCGTCAAGATCACGCTTTGTTGGAGACGGCGGTCCGCCGGCCGGACCTCTTGGCGGATCATCCCCTCAGCTCGGCGGAGCGTGAGGCCCTCAAACAGTGGGGAGACCGGATTGCGCGAATCATCGGAGCCGAGCCTCTATCTGGCGCTGATCCACCATCCGGTGGTCAATAAGGGGGGCGAGGTCATCGCGTCGGCGGTGACCAACCTCGATCTTCACGATATCGCCCGGGCCGCCCGGACTTATGGGGTCCGGGCCTTTTATGTGGTTACCCCGCTGACCGATCAGCAGGTTTTGGCTGAACAAATCGTGGACCACTGGACCCGGGGTCCCGGGGCGAGCTACAACCCGATTCGGCACCGGGCATTGTCGATCATCCGGGTTCGGTCATCTTTGGCGGAAGCCATTGAGGAGGTCGATCAGGAGGCCGGGAGAGCCCCAAAAACGGTGGCCACTTGCGCCCGGGAGCAACCCGGAAGCCTGGCTGATCACCGGCTTCGGGGTGTCATCAGGTCGGGACAGCCGGTCCTGCTGCTCTTCGGGACCGCCTGGGGGCTGGCTCCCGAGGTCATGACCGAGGCCGATTACGTCCTGGCCCCGATCTTTGGCGTCGGGGACTACAATCATCTGTCGGTCCGGTCGGCGGCCGCCATTATTCTTGACCGGCTCATGGGCCGCGAGGACCCGTGAGACTCTATTAACCCAAACTTTTTTCAGGAGAACGCAAACGTCATGGAAGTGATGAGCCAGATTCAACGGGAGATGATGCGCATGGACCTGCCCGACTTCAAGCCGGGCGACACCGTCAAGGTCCACGTCAAGATCAAGGAGGGGGAAAAGGAGCGTGTTCAGGTCTTTCAGGGGGTGGTGATCAGCCGGCGCCGGGGCATGGCCAACGCGAGCTTCACCGTCCGGAAGGTCTCGTATGGCGTTGGCGTCGAGCGGACCTTTATGCTCCACTCGCCGGCCATCGATAAAATCGAGGTGGTGACCCGAGGCCGGGTCCGCCGCTCCAAGATCTACTACCTCCGCAACCTCCGGGGCAAAGCCGCCCGACTCAAGGAGCGCCGTGTGTGACAAGGAGGGCCGGGACGGGATCTTCCATGTTCAGGTATGAAAGCGAAGCGGCTCAAAAGGGCTTTTCACGGATTGCCGGGGTGGACGAAGCCGGCCGGGGGCCTCTGGCCGGCCCGGTTCTGGCGGCGGCGGTGGTGTTGCCCGATGGTTTCTCCAACCCCGGCATCGCCGACAGCAAAACCCTGACCCCGGCCCGTCGGGAGCGGCTCTTTACCGCCATCTACGACGGGGCCGCGGCCATCGGAATCGGGATCATCGACACGGCCGAGATCGACCGGACGAACATCCTGGCCGCCGCCCGCCTCGCCATGGCGGTGGCGGTGGAAAATCTCCGGCCCCGGCCCGACCATCTCCTCATCGACGGCCCTTTTACCATCGACGTCGATATCCCTCAGACCGCCATACCCAAAGGCGATTCCCTGAGCATCTCCGTCGCCGCCGCCTCCATCGTCGCCAAGGTCACCCGCGACCGGATCATGGCCCGATACAGCGAAGAATACCCGCTTTTCGGCTTTTCCGCTCACAAGGGCTATCCTACCCGGGCCCATCGGGCGGCCATCCGGGCTCATGGCCCCTGCCCCATCCACCGGCGGACCTTCCGGGGGGTTCGGGAGCAATGATCAATGATCAATGATCAGCAGGCGGCTTTGGCCTTCGCCCCGGATGTGAGGAATCACCCGAACCTTGGAATGGATAAGGGCTGAGATGACCACTCGAGGTCACGACTACGGCCGGGCGAGCGAGGACCGGGCCGCCCGGTATCTCCAGTCGCGGGGCTACAATATCCTCGACCGGAACTACCGGTGCCGCATGGGGGAAGTGGACCTTATCGCCGAAGAGGGAGAGACCTTGGTCTTCGTCGAGGTCAAGGCCCGGCGGACAGACCGGTTCGGCAGCGCCAAGGCCGCGGTGGACCGCCGGAAACAGATCCGAATCGCCCAGGCCGCTCAGCATTATCTGAAAGCGACCGGCAGGTGGGGAAACCGGGCCCGGTTCGATGTGGTGGCCATCACATCCAGCCCCGACGGAGATCGGATCGAGGTCATCCGGAACGCCTTTT
>CAYNGG010000238.1:0-6444 GCA_964396575.1 uncultured Desulfobacteraceae bacterium
TGTGGGGCCGGCATCTTGCCGGCATCTTGCCGGCCATTGCGGCGGGCTCACCGGGACCGTCTCGCGGCTGGCCTACCAGCGGCGGTCCGGATCGGTGGCCGTCACCGTTCTGGCCGGGGACCTCCCCCTGACGGTCCGGATGACGCCGGACCGGCTCCGGTCCCTCGGGCTGGCCCCCGGCGACACCGTTTCCCTCGACTACCCTCTTTCAGCGGTCCGCTGGGACGTCGGAGCGGGTTAGGCGAGCACAACCGCGCAAGATTGCTTCCCGTCGATCTTCAAGGTCAGCGGCCTGGACAGCCGGGCATGGCGGATGTACTCCGTTTCATGGGTGACCGGCTGGCGCTCCAGCCAGTCCCAGTCGAGAAAGTCCTCTCCCCGGTCGGTCACCGTGAGGTAGCTGATGCCCAAAGAAGTGATGTTATTGAAGAAGTGGGAGCCCTGGCTGGGGTCGGCCTTGAGCGACTCCAGGGAGACTTCCACCATGGCCCCGACCCCGGAGATGTCGCTCCAGGTCACCGGAATCCCCAGCCATCGGTCGGCGGTGCCCCATCGGCCGGGGCCGATCAGGAGGTACTTCCGGCCGGCTTCGGCCAGGTCCCGGTTGAGCTCCGCGATCTGACCGGCCTGCTCCACGGTCCGGCCGGGGTCGAAGGTCTCCCGGCGGATGTAGAGGATGTCCTCGATGTCCTGATAGACTCCGTTGCCCAGGGCGCTGGTGGAGTAGAGCACGGCCGCCGACCGTTCCGACGCCTCGATCCGGACCTCCATGTTCCGCCGGGTCATGGCCATGGGCCGGACCTGGAGCAGGGAAAAGGCCGGCCGCTCCGACCGGCCCGAGGGGAGGTTGACGGCAAGCTCGATCTCCACCGGGCAGCCCATCCCCTTCCGGCCCATCTCGAGGATCTCCCGGATGATGGCCGGCAGCGGGATGGCCTTGTATTTCAGGATGCTGGCAAAGGTGAGAACCTTGTGGCCCGGGCCGAACCCCGAATCCCGAATCCGGTGGTCCTCGGGGCTGTACGTGCTCGAGAGGGACTTGAGCGGGTAATGGTCGCTCACCGCCGGGTCGTCGATGGACAGGCGGGTCAGGGCCACGTCCGACGGCCCGGTGATCGAGTCGGGAAAATCGGACAGGGAAAGGGCGTAGAATTCCCGCTGGGCGTTTTTCAGGATATCTTCAACCGTTGAAAACTGGGGCATGAAGGTGGGATAGGCCGGGCTGAACCGGAGGGCGGTCCCCCCCTCCACCACGGTCTTGCCCAGGCCGAAGGCCAGGTGGATGATCCCGTCTTCGGGCCGCATCTGGGCCAGGGGATAGAAGTTGTAGGACTGAGCCACCCCCGAAATGGCCGGGTAGAAATAGTCGCCGTAGGCCATCCCGGTGAGCTGCTGGATGATCACGGCCATCTTCTCCTCCTCGGTCCGCTGGAGCGTCGATCGGGAAAAGGTTCGGGACTGCTCGGAATAGGTCGAGGCATAGACGAGCATAATGGCCTGGCTGAGCTGGTGGAGGCGGACATCGGGGTCCGGGTGGTTGTTGGGGATCATGTAAGTGCTGTAGATCCCGGCCCGGGCCTGGTATTGGGCGTCCTCCAGGAGGCTCGATGACCGGATCGCCAGGGGGACCTTGACCTGGGCCAGAAAGCTTTTGAGGTCATGGCGGAGCCAGCCGGGGAGCCTGGCCTTTGAAAAGAGGGAGAGAACCTCCGAATCGTCGCAGGTGCAGGCGATGAGCTCCCGGAGATCGTTTTCCCGCATCACGTCGTCGAACCCCTCGGTGGAAATCACCAGGGTCTTGGGAACGCTGATGGAGACCTCCGGAAATTTTTCCATCAGCTCCGGCGACTGTTTCAGCAGGGTGGTCATGAAGGCGAGCCCCCGGGCCTTGCCTCCGAGTGATCCCTTGCCGATCTTCATGAAATCGGTGTCCGGATCGAAGCCCTCGGGGCTGAAATCGGCCACCACCCCCTGCTGCCGGCCCTTCCGCCGCTCCCGAAAACAGGAGACCAGAAAGTCCTTGATGGCCTGGACCGACTCGAAGTCGCTGGCCTTGATCGGCCGGAGGCGTGAGGCGAGCTGGATTTCGGACCGGGCCATGAGCCAGCTTGAGAAATGGTTCCGCACCGCGTGATATTCGACCGACTCGTCGGGGATCACCGGGAGGATCATCTCCATCTCCCGGAGATTGGATGCCCGGGCCACTTCGGCCCCGTCGGGCATCCGGAAGACGAAATCCCCGAACCCGAGGTAGTTGACCAGAAACCCGCTGATGTCATCGTGGAGGGCCGGGGCGTTTTTGTTCAAAAAGATGGCCGGAATGGTCTCGGCCCGCTCCCGGTTTTCCGGCTCCGATGAGAGCATCAAGAGCGGGATGTCGGGGTCCTCGGCCCGGATCGCCGACAGGAGCTCGTACCCGGCCGTCGGGTCTTCGGCTCCGTTTTTGGGAAACCGGACGTCGGAAAAGACGCTCAACAGAAAGGGCCTGTACTCCTGATAGAGGCTCCAGGCTTCCTCATAGGTTTCGGCAATCAGGATCTTGGGCCGGGCCCGCATCCTCAGAATCCGGTGCTCCTCGTTCAACGACTCCTCCATTACCGCGTTGGTCTGGGTGACCAACTCCCGGTAGAGGAGCGGGAGCAGCGAGGATCGATAGGCCGGGCTGTCCTCCACCAGGATAATCACCCGAACCCGTGCCCGGTGAGTGTCATACGGCGCGTTCATCCGGTCCTCGACACTCTTGATCATGGCCAGGAGCAGGTCGGTGTTCCCGAGCCAGACGTAGATTCGGTCGATCCCCGACCGGTCGCCCCCGGCGTCGAGTTGCCGGAGGTCGGCGGTGTGATGGGTCAAGAGAAAAACCGGGAGGTTCTGAAAGCGCGCCTTGATCGCCTGGCCCAGCTCGTAGGGGTCCATGTCGTGGATCCGGGGCATGGTCAGAACGAGGTCGAACTTCTGGCGGGACAGGGCCTCCATGGCTTCCTGAGCGTTTGAGACCCAGGTGAGACGCGGCGGCCGGGTCAAATTGAGCCCCCGGTATTCGTGGATGATCCGCTCGGCCAGCCGGCCGTCCTCCTCCATGATAAAGGCGTCGTAGGGGCTCGAGACCAGCAGAATCTCGCTCACCCGCCGGGCCATCATCTCGTAGTAAACCTTGAAGGAAAGGTCGAAGTCGTCAGGGCGGTCGTCAGCCGAGTTGTCCATGTCGCCTCGCTTGTCTTTTGAAGATAACGGCATTATCTTTAGGACTTTTGTCCGATGCGGCTATTTTGCCGCCCCGCCGGCCCCCCTGTCAAGTCCCAACCCCGGGGGCGGCGGGAAAAGGGTTGCAAAATCTGACCGGTACGGTAAACCTGACACCGGCCGGACATGACACGGAGGACCGATCCATGCACTACGAAGGCAACATTATCCGCCCGCCCTCGGAGGCGGCCAGCATCCTGCTCCAGGCGACCGTGGGCTGCTCCCACAACAAGTGTACCTTCTGCGGAGCCTACAAGGGCGAGCGGTTCAAGATCAAGCCGGACGAAACGATCATGGCCGATATCGACTACGCCGCCGCCCACTTCAAGCGGCAGCGGCGGGTCTTTATCTGCGATGGCGACGCCCTGATCATCCCCCAGAAGCGGCTCTTGCCCATCCTTGAAGCCATCGAGGAAAAGCTCCCCTGGGTCACCCGGGTCGGAGTTTACGCCAACACCAAGGGGATCGACATGAAGACCCCCGAGGAGCTGGCCGAGCTGGCCGCTCACGGGCTCGGAATCGCCTACATGGGCCTCGAAACCGGCGACGACGAGACCCTGAAGGCCATCCACAAGGGGGCCACCGCCGACAAGATGATCCGGACGGGCCGGAAGCTCAGGGAAGCCGGGATCAAGCTCTCGATCACGGTGATCCTGGGGATCGCCGGCCGGGACCGGTCCCAGGTCCACGCCGAGGCCACCGGCCGGGTCCTGTCGGCCATCGACCCGGATTACGTCGGAGCCCTCAGCCTGATGCTCATCCCGAACACGCCCATGTACGAGGACTATCAGGCCGGCCGGTTCGAGCTGATCAGCCCCACCGAGATGCTCGCCGAGCTCCGGACGATCATCGCCCATACCGAGCTGTCCTCGGGGCTCTTCCACGCCAATCACGCTTCCAACTACCTGCCCATCAAGGCCCGGCTCCCCAAGGAGAAGGAGAAGACCCTGGCGCTCATCGATTCAGCGCTCGACGGCCGGGTGGGGCTCAAACCGGAATGGCTCCGGGCCCTCTGACCCGCCCGTAACCATCAACCCCCAAGCACAAGGAGAAAAGGAGATCCGCCCCATGAACCACGAGATGCCCGACACCCGGGCCTCCCTCGACACCCGGTGCATCAACACCATCCGCGCGCTCTGCATGGACGCCATCCAGGCCGCCAACTCCGGCCACCCCGGCGCCCCCCTGGGACTCGCCCCGGCCGCCTACGTCCTGTGGACCCGGTTTCTCAGGCACAACCCCGAAGACCCCCAATGGCCCGACCGGGACCGGTTCGTCCTCTCCGGAGGACACGCCTCGTCCCTCCTTTACAGCCTCCTCTTTCTGACCGGATACGACCTGGACCTCGACGACATCCGACAATTCCGGCAGTGGGGCAGCCGAACTCCGGGCCATCCGGAATACGGGGTCACTCCCGGCGTGGAGACCACCACCGGCCCCCTCGGACAGGGCCTTGCCAACGCCGTGGGCATGGCCATGGCCGAACGCCACCTGGCCGCCCGGTTCAACCGGCCGGACCATTCGATAGTGGACCACCACACCTATGTCATGTGCGGGGACGGGGACCTGATGGAGGGCATCTCCTACGAAGCCGTCTCTCTTGCCGGTCACCTGGGACTCTCCCGCCTGATCTGCATCTACGACGACAACGGGATCTCCATCGAAGGAAGCACCGACATCACCTTCACCGAAGACGTCTCGGCCCGGTTTGCCGCCTGCAACTGGCACGTCCGGGAGGTGACCGACGGCAATGACCTGGATGCCATCACGGCGGCCCTGGAAGCGGCCCGGGATGAAACCGAACGGCCTTCCCTGATCATCCTCAGAACCCAGATCGGCTACGGGAGCCCCAACAAGCAGGGCTCCGCCGACGCCCATGGCGCTCCCCTGGGCATTGACGAGGTCCGGCTCACCAAGGGGTTTCTCGGCTGCGACGAGACCGATTTCTGCACACCGGACGACGCCGTGGACCAGATTCGAGGGGCCATCCCAAGGGGCCGGGCCCTTCAGGCCGAATGGCGGGCCCGCTTTGACGGCTGGGCCGCCGCCCATCCGGACCTGGCCGCCGACTGGGAGGTCGCCATGGCCAGCCAGTTGACCGATGGCTGGGACGCCGAGATCCCCGGTTTTACCGAAGGCGACCCCATCGCCACCCGAGCCGCATCCGGCAAGGTCTTAAACGCCCTGGCCGCCCGGATTCCGGAGCTCATGGGCGGGTCCGCCGACCTGGCTCCCTCCAACAAGACCTTCATCGACGGCTCCCCCGAGTTTCAGAAGGGAGCCTACGGCGGCCGGAACATCCGGTTCGGGGTCCGGGAGCACGCCATGGCCGCGATCCTCTCGGGGATGACCCTCCACCGGGGATGCCGGCCCTACGGCGGAACCTTTCTGGTCTTTGCCGACTACATGCGGCCGGCCATCCGCCTGGCGGCCCTGATGAAGCTCCCGGTGATCTACGTCTTCACCCATGACAGCCTGGCCGTGGGCGAAGACGGCCCCACTCACCAGCCGGTGGAGCAGATCGCCTCTCTCCGGATGCTCGCCGGCCTGGCCGTGATCCGCCCGGCCGACGCCGCCGAGACCGCCGAGGCCTGGCGGGTCGCCGTAACCCGGACGGACGGCCCCACCGCCCTGATCCTGAGCCGGCAGAAGCTGGCGATCCTCGACCGGACGACGGCCCTCGCCCCGGCTTCGGGCCTCCGGAAGGGCGCCTACGTCCTGAAAGACGCCGACGGCGCCCCGGAGATCGTCCTCATCGCCACCGGCGCCGAGGTCCACCTGGCCCTGTCCGCCGCCGAGCAACTGGCGGCGGAGGGGACCGCCGTCCGGGTGGTGAGCATGCCCTCATGGGAGCTCTTCGCCGCGGCCGACCCGGCCCATCGGGACGGGGTAATCCCTCCGGACCGGACCCCGCTGTTGGTCATCGAGGCCGGCCATCCCATCGGCTGGTACCGGTACCTCGGCGGCCGGGGAGACGTCATCGGCGTCACCGGCTTCGGAGCCTCGGCCCCCGGCCCGGTGGTCCTGGACCGCTACGGATTCAACGTGGAAAACGTCGTGGCGAGGGCCAGGGCCCTGCTCGGGCGGTAAACGGCTAAGGCCCCGCGAGGAATAAGAATAAGCCCTCGCGGGGCTTTAGTCCCGCGGAGCGCCCCCGTGAGGTAGCCGGTCAAACGGCTGCTTTTAGAGAAGATATCGAGG
>CAYNGG010000239.1:0-2823 GCA_964396575.1 uncultured Desulfobacteraceae bacterium
GATGTCGTCAACAATGGCGTCGGCCGCGTGGGGACGCCCCAAGGCCCGTGACCGGGCCGCCATCCGGTCGAGTCCCGCCATGGCGGGATCGGCCCATTCCGTCAGCCGGTCGGCCAGGACCGAACCGGACAGCTCGTGTTGGGGGATGATCTCGGCGGCTCCGGCATCGGCCAGGAACCGGGCGTTTCGCGTCTGGTGATCATCGGCCGCGTAGGGAAACGGCACAAACAGGGCGGGGCGCCCGGCCACGGTCACTTCCGCCACGGTGGTGGCCCCGGCCCGGGCCACCAGGAGGTCGGCCTCCCGGTAACACCGGGCCATGTCCCGGAAAAAAGGGCGGACCTCGGCCGGTATCCCATGGGCTCCATAGGCCGCGGCGACAAGCTCGAGGTCGGCCGGTCCGGTCTGATGGATAAACCGGAACCGGTCCGGTCGCCGGAGGTGGTCGAGGGCGTCCACGACCGCCAGGTTGAGGGCGTGGGCCCCCTGGCTGCCGCCCAGGACAAAGACCGTCATGCTCCCGTCGTTTCGAGTGACCCTCGCCCCGGACCCCGCCCGGATCTCCCGGCGGACCGGGTTCCCGGTCCATCGGCATTTCCGCTTTCCGCCGCCTAAGGGGGTCTCCGGAAAGGAGATATAGATCCTCTGAGCCAGAGGCGACAGGAGGCGATTGGTCATCCCCGGCCAGGTGTTTTGCTCCTGGAGCACCACCGCCACGCCGCTCAGCCCGGCGGCCAGAACCACCGGAAACGCGGAATAGCCTCCGACTCCGATCACCAGGTCCGGCCGGACCCGATGGATGATCCCCAAAGCGGCCATCAGCCCCAGGGGCAGGGTGAGGAGAGTCCGGGCCTGCCGACGCACCCCCACCCGCTTGATCCCCCCGGCCGGAATGGCGTGATGGACAAAGCCGGCCCGGCTCACCGCCTCCCGCTCGAAGGGCCGGTCGGTGCCCACGAACCAGACCCGGTTCCGAGGGTCCCGGTCCATAATGGCCTGGGCGATGGCGATCCCCGGAAAGAGGTGCCCGCCGGTGCCGCCTCCGGTGATGATAACCCTAAGCCCGTTCACCGTCTCCCCCGTCCGTCAGAGCGCCCACGTTCATCAGGAGCCCCACCGAGGCCATGTTGAGCAGCAGCGAGGTCCCCCCGTAGCTTAAAAACGGCAGGGTCAGCCCCTTGGTGGGCAAGAGGGCCAAAGCCACCCCCATATTGACCCCCACCTGAAGGCAGAGGGCGATGGTGATCCCGGCGGCCAGATAGCTGGTGAACCGGTCCGGGGACCTCAGCGCGATCCGGACCCCCTTGACGAAAATGACGAGATAAAGGGCCAGGATAACCATCACCCCGGCCAGTCCCAGCTCCTCGCCGATCACCGAAAAGATGAAGTCGGTGTGGGGCTCCGGAAGGTAGAAAAGCTTCTGATAGCCCTGGCCGATCCCCTTGCCCCAGATCCCGCCGGTCCCGAACGCCATCAGGGAGTGGACGATCTGATACCCGCCGTCGGTAGCATGAGCCCAGGGGTCGAAAAAGCTGGTCAGCCGCTCCAGCCGGTAGGATGCACCGGTGAGAAAGAAAAAACCGAAGGGCATGAAGACCACGATCGAAAGCCCCAGATGCGTCAGCCGGACCCCGCCCACAAAGAGCATCAGCCAGGTAATAGCCCCCAGGATGACCACGGACCCGAAATCGGGCTGGAGGCTGATGAGCAAAGAGATGAGCGCCAGAACCAGGACATGGGGCAGAAAGCCGATGGCAAATTCCCGGATTCGCTCGTGCTTCCGGCTCATGGAATAAGCCAGATAGGCCACCAGGGCAAACCGGGCAAACTCCGAAGGCTGGAAGGAAAACCGGCCCAGCCGGAGCCAGCGGGTGGCCCCGCCCGCCGTCACCCCCATCTCCGGCAGTTGAACGGCCACCAGGAAAATCACCGAAAGCGCCAGCATGGGGTAAATGGCCGCCCGGAAAACGGTCAAGGGAACCGACCGGCAAGCCACCATGGCCACCACCCCGAGGGCCGCGTACATGGCCTGCTTTTTGAGGAAATAGATGTCGGAATGAAACTTCTTCATGGCCACGGCCGAAGAAGCACTGTAAACCATGACCAGCCCGATACCCACCAGGAGGAGGACCGAAAACAGGAGGGTCAGATCATACTGCCAGAGAGGGGCCCGAGCCGTCAACAGGGGGTCGGGGAGATTCGCCTTCCGGTTCATCACGGCTCGCCCCCCCGGGGGACCGGCCCGGTCACCGCATCCCGGAAACAATCCCCCCGCTCCGCATAGGATCGAAACATGTCAAAAGAGGCGCATCCCGGCGAGAGGAGCACCGTATCCCCCGGCGAAGCGGCCCGGCGGGCGACCGCAACGGCTTCCGTCATGTCCCCGGCGAAGGTTATCGGCACCGAGCCGTCCACCGCCCCGGCGATCTCCCCGGCCGCCTCTCCCATCACCACCAGGGTTTTAACATGAGCCCGGATGGCCTCCCGCAGCGGCTCGAACCGGCCCCGCTTGTTCCGTCCCCCCATGATCAGCACCACCGGACCGGGGACGGCCTCGAGGGCCCGGGCCACCGCGTCGATGTTGGTCCCCTTCGAGTCATCAAGATATCGGACGCCGTCCACCGATGCCACGAGGGTCATCCGGTGGGGCAGCCCGCGGAAATCCCCAAGGGCTGACACGATCCCCTCGGGAGTGGCTCCGGCGGCCAGAGCGGTCAGGCCGGCGGCGGCGATGTTTTCGGCGTTGTGGGCTCCGGGGAGATGGACCGCGCTCAAATCCACGGTAAATTGACCGCCTACTCGTGGGGCCGGCATCCTGCCGGC
>CAYNGG010000239.1:2923-6415 GCA_964396575.1 uncultured Desulfobacteraceae bacterium
GGCCGGCATCCTGCCGGCCATTAGTCGGCCATTCCGGCGGCAGGATGCCGCCGCCACAACCCGGCGGCAGGATGCCGCCGCCACAACGAACCTTCCCCCTCCCGTCGGCGGGTCAAAGACGAGTTGATCTCCATTCCGGACCGCCCCCCGCTCGCCCGGCCGGGTCCCGTGGAAAACCCAAATCATGCTCCGGATGCCGTCGGCCGCGGCCCGGACCCGAGGGTCGGCCCCGTTGATAATAGCCACGTCCTCGGATGTCTGGTTCATGAAGATCCGCCCCTTGCTCCGGGTGTAGGCGTCCATGTCGGCGTAGCGGTCCAGGTGATCCGGGGTGATGTTCAAAAGAGTCGCCACCCAGGGCCGGAAGGTCTTGATGGTGTCGAGCTGAAAGCTGCTCAGCTCGACCACGATCCGGTCCGGGAGCTCCCCCCGGTCGATGACCCCGATCAGCGGGTCCCCGATATTCCCTCCCATGAAAACCGACCAGCCGGAGGCCTCAAGCATCCGGGCCACCAGCTCGGTGGTGGTGGTCTTGCCGTTGGTGCCGGTGATGGCGACAATCGGCCGGTCCAGAAAACGGGCGGCCAGCTCGATTTCCCCCATCACCGGCACTCCCCGGGCCGCCGCCGCCACCAGGGGCGGCAGGTCATGGGGCACGCCGGGGCTGAGCACCACCGCATCAAAACCGGTCATGTCGATGGCTTCCAGATTTCCCCGCGCCCCGGTCAGCACTTGCGCGCCAAGCTCCGTCAATGAAGCCGCTCTCTCGGCCAGGGCTTCGGAAACCGAGGTGTCGGCGGCCGTCACCGTCGCGCCCCGGCGGCGGAGAAACCGGGCCACCGCGTCGCCGGACACCCCCAGGCCCACCACCAGAAAGGACCGGCCTTTTACTTCCATCCCCCGCATGGCCGCCTCGCCCCCCATCAGCGGATCTTCAGGGTGCTGATGGAGATGAGCGCCAGGATGATCGCCACCACCCAGAACCGGACGATGACCTTGGGCTCGGGCCAGCCTTTAAGCTCGAAATGGTGGTGGAGCGGGGCCATCCGGAAAATCCGCCGCCCGTTGGTCATCTTGAAAAATCCCACCTGGAAGATTACCGACAGGACTTCGATGACAAAGAGCCCCCCCACCAGGACAAGGAGTATCTCCTGCTTGGCGATCAGCGCCACGGTCCCGATAGCTCCCCCCAGGGCCAGGGAGCCCACGTCACCCATGAAAATCTGAGCCGGGTAGGTGTTGAACCAGAGAAAGCCGAGGCCGGCGCCCGCCATCACCCCGCAGAAAACGCTCATCTCACCGCTCCGGATTACGTAGCGGATCTGAAGGTAATTGGCGATCTCCACGTGGCCGCTGACGTAGGTGAAGATCATGTAGGTCACCGACACGATGATCACCGGCCCGATGGCCAGGCCGTCGAGGCCGTCGGTGAGGTTCACGGCGTTGGAGGTGGCCACGATCACAAAGGCCGCGAACAGAATATATCCCCAGCCCAGGTCTGGAGAAATCCCCTTGAAAATCGGCACGGTGAGATGGGTGTCGGCATTGGGACACATGTAAATCAAGGTGCCGGTCAGAATCGCCAGGGCCGATTGCAGAGTGATCTTCCCCCAGCCGGACAGGCCCTTGTTCCGCTTCTTCACCTGCATCAGGTAATCATCGATGAACCCGATCGCCCCGAAGGAGATGATCACGAAAAGGACCACCCAGATATAGCAGTTGGTGAGGTCGGCCCAGAGCAGAGTGGCGGTCACCATGGCGAAGATGACCAGAACCCCGCCCATGGTGGGGGTCCCGGATTTGGTGTGATGGCTTTGGGGGCCTTCTTCCCGGATGTACTGACCCACCTGGAGGGCCCGGAGCCGCCGGATCACCCACGGCCCCAGAATAAAGCAGATCAGAAACGCCGTCAGACCGGCGTAGATCGTCCGGAAGGTGATGTACCGGAAGACGTTGAAGGCGGAGATGCTGGTGTGCAGCGGATAGAGCAGGTGATAGAGCATTGGTCAGGTTCTTTTCATGAGTCGATAGAGGATAGATGATTGTTGATTGATGATTTTTCCCCGTAATGGGTGTGAACCGGTAAACCCGCGATCATAAATCATAAATCTACAAGTGAGTGGACAATGGTTTCCATGCCCATGGCCCGGGAGCCCTTGATCAGGACCCAGTCATCCGGCCGAAGGGCATCCGCGAGGGCCCGGGCGACCTCATCCCGGCTCCCCGTCATAATTCGGTGATGATCCATGCCGGCCGCCGAGGCCCCCCCGGCAACCGTCTCGGCATACTGGCCGACGACATACAGGCGCTGGATGCCGGCCTCGGCGGCGGCGACGCCGACCTCCCGATGGAGTGCCTCGGCATGGCTCCCCAGCTCGTACATATCTCCGATTACCAGGACCGCCCGGCCGGTACCGGCCAGGGACCGCAAGGCCGTGATGGCCGCCGCCATGGACCCGGGGTTGGCGTTGTAAGTGTCGTCGATAATCCGGACGCCGCTTTCAGTCTGGCGAATCCGCATCCGGCCGTCCACGGGGCGGAAATCCCCCAGGCCGGCGGCGATCTCCGCCGGCGTCAGGCCCATGATGTGGCCGGCCGCCGCGGCGGCAACCGCATTGATTACCATGAACCGGCCCGGCACCGCAAGGTGAACCGGGACCCGATCTCCATTGATGGCCAGGGTGAAGGTGAGATGACCCCCTTCCTCGGCGACATCCTCGGCTTTCACCTCAGCCGCCGCCGTCATTCCGAACCGGACGCATCGCCGATCCGAATCGGTCCAGCCGGTGCGCCGGGCTGCCTCGACCACCCGGTCGTCGTCGGCGTTGACGGCCGCGGCCGCCGTCGGCGCCATCTCCTCGAAGAGCTCCGCCTTGGCCGCGGCGACCCCTTCAATGGAGCCGACCCCCTCGAGATGAGCCGGTCCGATATTGGTGATCAGCCCGATGTCCGGCTCGCAGATCCGGGTCAATCGGCGGATTTCACCGGGGGCGTTCATCCCCAGCTCCACCACCGCCACCTGGTGGTCGGCCGAAAGGCTCAACAGCGTCAACGGCAGGCCGATCTCGTTGTTGAAGTTCTTCTTCGGCTGGAGGGTGACAAACCGCCGGGATATGACCGACGCGGTCATCTCCCGGGTGCTGGTCTTCCCGTTTGACCCGGTGATGGCAATCACCCGGACTCCGGCCCGCCGACGCTGGGCCGTCCCGAGGGCTCCCAAAGCCCGGAGCGTATCATCGACCCCGATCACCGCGGTTCCCGCCCGGCCCCAGTCATCCACGGGCCAGTCGCCAACCCGGTCCCCAACCACCAGGACCCCCCGGGCCCCGGCGGCGACGGCGTCCGGGACAAAGCGATGACCGTCGTGATGCTCTCCGCGAATGGCAACAAACAAGGTGCCGGGGAGGACCGTTCGGGAATCGATGCCGACGCCGGCCAGGGGAACCGACGGCTCGCCGGCGAGGAGCCTCCCCCCGGCCGCTTCGGCCACCT